>DASTHR010000410.1:0-2594 GCA_035718105.1 Burkholderiales bacterium | reverse complement strand
CCAACGGTCAAGCACGTGCAGCTCGCTGCGCCCGGTCCAGGCGTCGGTCTCCCGCACTCCCACCCGGCCGCGGAACGGCCAGGCCCTCATCCTGAGCGCGGTGAGCGCCGCGGCGAGGCGCAGGTCATGGCCCTGCTCCGTCTCCCTGCCGGCGCAAACCCCGCGGCATTTCCCGACTTGATGGGAGAAGCACACCCCACGGCCGCTCTCCAACCCCAGGCGCCTGGGGCAAAGGCCGTGGCGCTCGGCGAGCCCGCGCAGCGAGTTCATGGCGTCACGCCTGGAGCGGAACAGCCCGTGGACATGCTCGAGCGCGTCCGGAGTCAGGTCGCGCACGCTCACCAGATTGGGGCGGCTGTCCTCGCCGGGCAGGAAACGCCAGGCACACAGGTCGTTGTTGCGCCGCAGCCGCTGGTTGTGAACCGGCGCCAGCTGCTTCACCAGCCGGGCCTCCTGGATCAGGGCGCCCAGCTCGCCCACGGTCTCGATCCAGTCCAGGCGCCGGACCTGCTGCGACAGGCGCATGTCCTTGGAGATGCGCGTGTCGGCGGAAAAATGCCCCAGCACGCGGGAGCGCAGGTTCACGCTCTTGCCGACGTAGAGGGGGATGTCGTTCTCGCCGTAGAAGATGTAGACGCCCGGGCCCTCGGGCACGTCGTCCATCACCTCCGGGGCCAGCCCGGGCGGGGTGGCCGGCGCGCGCAGCAGTTCTTCCAGCGCCTGCTCCAGCTCCGCGCCCCCGACCTCCGCGCGGCTTCGCTGCAGGAATTCCCAGAGCACCCGGGCGTCGCCCAGGGCACGGTGCCGCCCGCTGCAGATGATGCCGTGGCGCTCGATCAGGCTGTCCAGATTATGGCGGTGGTGGTCGGGATACAGACGGCGCGAGAGCTTGACCGTGCACAGCACCCGCGACTGATAGCGCATCCCCAGGCGCCGGAACTCGTTGCGCAGAAACCCGTAGTCGAAGCGGGCGTTGTGCGCCACCAGCAACCGCCCGTCCAGACGCTCCAGAAGTTCCCCCGCCAGTTCGGCGAAGGTGGGCGCGTCGCGCACCATTTCGTTGGTGATTCCGGTAAGCGCCTCGATGGCGGGCGGAATGCGTGCCTCGGGATTGACCAGGGAGCTCCATTCGCGCACCAGGCGGCCGCGCTCCACCTCGAGCATACCGATTTCGGTGATGCGGTCGTGGCTCGCGGAAGCGCCGGTGGTCTCGAGGTCGAGGAAAACTGCGGAGCGGTCGAACATGGCTTGCCGGGATATTATCTCACGCCGGCGCTGGAGCGCGGCTCGGCCTTGGGCTAGCATCCACCGAATGATGCGTCCGGACTACGCAGGCGGCAGCATCGTCAACCTCATGGCCTCCCTCGGGCAGGCGCTGGGCGCGGACGCGGGGGGCTACGCCCCGCTGCCGAGCCTCCCGCCGGCTGCGCTGGAGGGCGCGCGCAACCTCGTGCTGCTGGTGCTGGACGGTATGGGGAGCGCCTTCCTCGAGCGCGCGGGCGGCGGCAGCGTCCTCGCCGCCCACCGGCGCGGCGTCATGACTTCGGTGTTTCCGCCCACCACCGCCACCGCCATCACCGCCTTCATGACCGGCGTCGCCCCGCAGCAGCATGGCCTCACCGGCTGGTTCACCTGGCTCAAGGAAACCGCAAGCGTGGTCGCGGTCCTGCCGTTCCAGGCGCGCCACGGAGGGGGATCGCTTCGGGCAAGCGGCCTGGATCCGGCGCGCGTGTTTACCGCCCGGCCCTTCGTGGACATGATCCCCGTGAAGTGCTTCGGGGTGTGCCCGAGGGAGATCGCCCACTCCGACTTCAACTCCCATCATGCCGGGGGCGCCGAGATTCACCCCTACGACGGGCTGGGGGGGCTGTTCTCCGGCATCGAGACCATCGTCAGGTCGGGAAGTGGCGGGAAGTATGTCTACGCTTACTACCCGGGGGTGGATTCCCTGGCCCATGTATTCGGCATCGGCAGCCCGCAGGTCGCCTCGCTGTTCTCACGCCTGGACGACGCCTTTGGCGCGTTCCTGAAGGACATTGCCGGCACCGACACCGCCGTGGTGGTAACCGCGGATCACGGCTTCGTCGATGTGCCGCCGGGACAGACCGTGCAGCTGGAAAGCCACCCGCGGCTCGCCGAGACGCTGGTGCTGCCGCTCTGCGGCGAGCCCCGCGTCGCCTACTGTTACGTGCACCCCGACCGGCGCGGCGCCTTCGAGTCCTACGTCGGGAATGAACTGGCGCAATGCGCGACGCTGATACCCAGCGCCGAACTGTTGGCAGGAAACTGGTTCGGGCTGGGCCCGCCTCACCCGCGGCTCGCCGAGCGCATCGGCCACTACGCCCTGGTGATGCACGACGGCTGGGCGGTGAAGGACTGGGTGCTGGGCGAGCGGCGCCACCACCATATCGGCTGCCACGGCGGGGTCAGCGCCGACGAGATGCTGGTGCCGCTCATAATCGCGCGGGCATGATCCGGGCGCCGTCGCCCCCCCGGAGGCGCCGCTTCTCCCGCGCCGCGGGACCTCAGCGGCCCGATACCGCCGGCTCCGTCTCCTCGGCGCGCAGATCCCTGACGAACTTCCAGCCGAAAGG
>DASTHR010000409.1:0-4482 GCA_035718105.1 Burkholderiales bacterium | reverse complement strand
CCTTGTCCTCGAAGGCGGTGAGCAGGTAGTGCAGCGTGAGCCATAGCGGCGGCTCCTGTCCCCGGTCCAGGGACACGTTGCGCAGGCTGCCGTCATGGCCCAGCCGATAGAGGAACAGGTTGAGCTTGCGTCCCGAGCCGGCCGCGGCGCTCTCGGGGCGGCCCACGTCGACGCTCACCTTGGTGGCGGCCTGCAGCCGGGTCTGGAGCAGCTCGGACACCGCGCCGATGGCTTCGAGGCTGTCGCTGAGGGCCATGGGGTGTCAGTCTCCCCGGAGGTAGTGGCGGCTCGCGGAGAATCCGGTATGCCGCTCGCGCCGCGGCGCCGGGGGAGGGGCCGCGGGAGGAACGCTTGGCGGAGCCTGGTGAATCTCCACGGTGACGCTGCCGATGCGCACTTCCACGGCGCGGGGCTGGCGCGGGGCATCTTGCGCGGAAAGATCGGTGATCTCGCTGCGCGCCGCCGCTCCCGGGGCCGGCCGGCCCGGAGTCGCCTCGGCGGGGATTGGGGCGGCCGCAGCACGGGCCGCGCCTTCGGCGGACCTTCCCGGCGCGGCGGCTGCGAAGGGCGCCGGTCCGTAAGCGCGGCGGGTTGGCGGGCTGGACTCCCCCGGGAGTTCGGCGCGCGCCGGGGGCGGGTTTTGCGTGAGCGGCCCCGACGCCTCGGGCAACGCGCGCGGTGCCTCAGGACCGCGCTCGGGTGCGCGTGGCGCCGCGCCGGGCCGGCGCTGCGGGGCGGATCCCGCGTCATCTCCCAGGCTCTGTATCGTCGCGGCGTCCGTTCTCTCCCGGGCATCGGAATCCCTCGCCGGCACGACGGCGGGGGTCGCTGCGCCCGCGGTTTCCCGGGGTCGGGGCGGGATCGCCGGCGACCGGTCGGGCGGGGTCCCGGAAGCCGGGGCAACGTCGCGCGGCGGCGGGGCGGCGGCGTGCGCGGGCGGGTCCCGCTGCAGTTCGCGCTCCAGGGGGGGCTCCCTGGTGAGCGCGGCCGCCGCGGGCGCCACCACCTCAGTTTCCTGCTCCAGGGGCAGTGGGGCGTCCTCGCTCCGGGGTGAGGGCGCCGGAGCGAGGACGGAGCGCTGCGCGAGACGCTGGAAGTAGGTGCCCATGCTCACCACTCCGATTCGCTGCGCCGGAGATAAAAAGCCCGACGGCGCGGCGGGATCGCCAGCACTTCCGCTTCGCTCCAGTGGTAGGTACGGGCGAGGCGGTGAACTTCCTCCATCACCCGGCGCTGTTCTCGCGCCAGCAGGTCCAGGATCACGGCTTCCAGATCGAGTTCCATGGCGCTCCCCGTTCCGCAGGAGGGACATTGGGCGCCGGCCTCCAGCATGCCGAGGGGATCTCGGGCGGCGAGTTCGGCCTCCACCGCATCCAGCCATTCCTCTGGCATCCGCCAGTCTGGGTCCGGGATGCCGCCGTCGAGGCCCTGCACCAGGCTGCGCGCCATCGCGAGGGGCAATTCCTCCCGAGGGACAGCCAGATTGCGCCAGGACTGCTGGTCCAGACCGGTGGGCAGGCGCAGGCTGAGTCGCGTGTCCGGGCGCGGGGCGCACTCGACCGCGCCCGCTTCGCAAGTGGTGGCAAGCAGCGGCTCCAGCCCGAGTTCCAGCTCCATGGGTTCGCGGCAGGCCGGGCAGCGCGCCTGCCAGGCGAGGGAGTTCCCGAAGGTGGCCCGGGCGATGTCTGCCAGGGCGCGCAGCCGGCGGTCCAGGGTCCAGCCGGCCACCTCCGCAGGCTCCAGGCCGCGCACGGCGGCCACCGTGCGGCACGCGAGCGCGGCGCGGTCCGGGTCCGCGAAATCGATGTCGAGGTCCGAGGGGCGCGCGGCGAAGCGCGGGCCCGGCAGCCCGGTCCCGGGTCGCCGGGCGTCGGGGCCGAGTGCAGGTTCCGGGGCCACCATGTCCGTCCCCCGGTATCCGGGGCGTTCCGCGCTCAGGCGGCCTCGCTGGGCTCGGTGGTGGAGAGGTCGCGCTGCCAGCCCTCGAGCTCGAGCTTGAGGTGCTCGATGGCCACGGCGTTCGCGTTGGCGTCGAGATCGGGCAGCGCCTGGAACTCGCTCACCCAGCAGCGGTAGAGGTTGTAGCGCAACGCCACCTGCCCCTTCTCGTTCATCACCTCCAGGATCAGGTCCTTCTTGTAGCCGGCGAGGTCCATGGCGGGGTCGCCGTCGAAGGTGTGGACCATGTTCGCCCACTTCTCGAACTCCACGTCATGGGTGATGCCGCGCTCCATGGTCACCGCCTCGTAGCTGGTGCGCCCGGGCGACTTGTGGTCGTAGCTGTTCTCGCCGCCGCTGCGGTGCTTGACGACTTCCGTGGTGCGCTTCAGCGAGCTCACCTTGCTCACGCCGAGCACCGCCTTGCCATCCCAGAGCACCCGGAACTTGAAGTTCTTGTAGGGGTCCACCCGGTGGGTGTTGACGACGAATCCCGTGTTTGCCATTTCTCGTCTCCTTCGATGCCTTCGGATTCGTTACAGGTCGCCGGCGATCTGCTGGATGCTGATCACCACGAACTCGGCCGGTTTCAGGGGCGCGAAACCCACCAGTATGTTCACGATCCCCTTGTTGCGGTCGTCCTGGGTGGTGGTCTCGGCGTCGCACTTCACGAAGAAGGCGTCCTTGGGGTTGGTGCCCTGGAACGCGCCCTCCCGGAACAGCGACATCATGTAGGCGCCCACATTGAGCCGGATCTTGGCCCACAGCGGCTCGTCGTTGGGTTCGAACACCACCCACTTGGTGCCCCGGAACAGGGACTCCTCCAGCATCAGCGTCAGGCGGCGGATCGGGATGTACTTCCACTCCGAGCCCATCTGGTCGGCGCCCTCCAGGGTACGCGCGCCCCAGGCGATGTTGCCGTAGATGGGGAATGTCCGCAGGCAGTTGATGCCCAGGGGGTTGAGGACGCCGTTGTGGGCGTCGGTGAGCTTGAGGTCGAACTCGGACACCCCGCTCAACTGCGCCTCGATGCCCGCCGGCGCCTTCCACACGCCGCGGGCGCTGTCGGTGCGCGCGTACACCCCGGCCAGGGTGCCGCTCGCCCCCACCGAGCGCAGGCGGAACTCGTTCTTCGGGTCCGGGATACGTGGCAGCGGAAAGTAAACCGCCGCATTCTTGCTGCGGAAGGTGTGAGCGTCGAGCCAGTCCCGGATCTCCTGCGTCTCGTTGACGGATTCGGGGATGTCCAGGATGAAGAACGCCCTGTGGTCCTCGCAATACTTGATCGCCTTGCTGACCACCGTGGTGAGCTCGGTGTCTGAGGTCATCTTGGTGGTGCGCGGGATGCACAGGATGTTGAACAGGTCCACGGTGTCCAGGGCGGAGAGCGCCGCCACCAGCTCCGTCGCGCCGGGGGCCGTGCCGTCGGTGCCGTCGGTGCCCTTGATCAGGGCCGCGGCATTAGCGGATGCCCCGGAACCCAGGGCGTACTGCTGCACGTTGTTGCTGTCCGGGGCGGCGGAGGCGAACTTCAGGACAGCAGTAGCCGTGGTGTCCGCGGCTTCGTTGCTGATGACCACCAGTTCCGACGGGGAGTAGACCTCGCCGCCCCTGCCCGAGAGCACCCGGAAGCGGTTCTCGCCTACCAGCTCGACCGTGGCGCCGGCCCAGGAGGCCGGGCTCTTCAGGCCGCTGGTGTTGACCGACTGGATGGCCTTCTCCAGCCTGCCCCGAAGATCGCGCAGGGTTTTCACCGCGCCGGCGGCCCAGGGACCCAGGGTCACCGCGCGCTCGGTCTCGGCGGCGCTGCCGGTGCCGATTTTCACGTGGATCTGCTTCGCGGAAAGGGCGTCGAGCTGAGCCTGCGTCAGGAGCCCGATGTCGGCGGTGCCGCTGGTGCCGTTGGGCGCTGGGAGCGTGGTGGTGTCCGCCGGCGTCTCGTGCTTGATCCGCACCAGCTTGGACGCGTCGTTCACCACCGCTTCCACGTAACGCGGATTGGCCTTGTTCACGCTGAGGTTCAGGTAGCGTTCCACGGTGAGGGGGCGCGCCTTCCCGCCGGAGTTGTCGTAGCGGGTGACCGCCAGGTTGAAGAATTTCGTGGGATCGGTGCTGTTGAGGTCTATGTCAACGCGCAGGTTGTTGCCCCAGATCCCTTCGTTTGCCGCGCTCACCGTGAGCAGCGCGGTCCCGGCGCCGGTGGTGGGCTTGATCCCCGCGGTGGCCTTGGCGGGGCTTCCTGCGGCAGCCCGGATCACCAGCGCCGTGCCGCCCCCGTTGAGGAAATACTGGGAGAGCGCATAGCTGGCCTCGCTTCGGTCATCCAGCCCTCCGAACACCCGCTCGAAGTCGGTCATGCCGAAGATCTCCACCGCCTGACCCATCGGTCCCTCGCGGAAGAAGTCGATGAAGGCGGTGATGGCGGTGGCGACCGAGGTAATGGTGCGCACCCCGCTGGGGACTTCCTGGATGTAGACGCCTGGATAGCTGACCTGAGCCATGTATGTCTCCTTGCTTTCTGCCGATGGGGTCCTGCTTCAGTTG
>DASTHR010000408.1:0-3281 GCA_035718105.1 Burkholderiales bacterium | reverse complement strand
AAAGACCGACCTGCTGACGCTCCTGGAGCACGCCGTTGCCGGCACCCTGGACCGGGCCGAGGCGGAATGGGATCGCCGCACCGCGCTGGGCGTGGTCATGGCCGCCGCGGGCTACCCCGATGCTCCGCGCAAGGGCGACGTGATCCGCGGCCTGCCCCGGCCCGACGAGGACTTCCACGTGTTTCACGCCGGCACGGCCGCCAGCGACGGCCAGGTGGTGACGGCGGGCGGGCGTGTGCTCTGCGTCACCGCCCTGGGCGACAGCGTGAAACTGGCGCAGCGCCGCGCCTACCAGGTGGCGGAGAGGATTTCCTTCGACGGCTGCCAGATGCGGCGCGACATCGGCTACCGGGCGATCAATGCCCGGCGGCGGTAAGCAGCCCCGCTCCCGGCACAGGCGGAGCATTTCCTCGACCCGGACGCGCGACCTGCGCGCCCATCTGCTGGCCGGCGGCGCCGTGGCCTACGCCACCGAATCCTGCTTCGGCCTGGGCTGCGATCCCGGCAGCCGCGCCGGCGTGGAGCGTGTGCGCGCGCTGAAGGGCCGCAGCCGGGAGAAGGGCCTGATCCTCGTCGCCGCCGACTTCCGCCAGCTCCTGCCCTTCGTGCGGCCGCCCACCCCGGAGCAGGCGCGGCGCCTCGCCAGGCACTGGCCCGGCCCGTTCACCTTCGTGATGGCGGCCTCGCGGTCGGCGCCCCCGTGGCTGGTGGGCGCCCGACACACGCTGGCGGTGCGGGTGACCGCCCATCCCGGCGCCGCGTCCCTGTGCCGGGCCCTGGGCATGGCGCTGGTCTCCACCAGCGCCAACCGCGCCGGGGCGCGGCCGGCCCGGACTTACCGCGATTGCCTGCGCCGCTTTGGCGCGGGCGCCTGGGTGGTGTCGGGGCGCGTGGGCCGGCGCCGGCGGCCATCCACGATCATCGATCTGGAAACCGGTAGAATCCTCAGGCCGTAGATTTTCAACACCAGGCACACAAAGGACGCCAGGAACGGCGGAAGGGGAATGCCGGCGCCCCCGCCCCGAGCCCGCCGTGTGCGTTGTGGTTCAGGAAGGGGTTCGATATGAACGTGGATCAGGTCAAGGAATTCCTAACCGAGCTGCAGGAGCTGATCGTGGAGCGGCTGGAGCAGCTCGACGGCAGGCGCTTCCGCCGCGATGGCTGGGACCGGCCCGAGGGCGGCGGTGGCCTCACCTGCCTGATCGAGGAGGGCAACATCTTCGAGCGCGGCGGGGTGAACTTCTCCCATGTCATGGGCGCCTCGCTGCCGCCCTCCGCCAGCGCCTCGCGCCCGGAGCTGGCGGGGCGCGCCTTCCAGGCCATGGGCGTGTCGCTGGTGCTGCACCCGCGCAATCCCTATGCTCCCACCACCCACCTCAACGTTCGCTTCTTCGTGGCGGAGAAGCCCGGCGCCGAGCCGGTGTGGTGGTTCGGCGGCGGCATGGACCTCACTCCCTACTACGGGTTCGAGGAGGACGCGGCGCATTTCCACCGCATGTGCCGCAACGCCCTCGCCCCCTTCGGGCCGGATTATTACCCGCGCTTCAAGAAATGGTGCGACGAGTATTTCTATCTCAGGCACCGCCGGGAGCCCCGGGGCATCGGCGGCGTTTTCTACGACGACCTGAACCAGGGCGGTTTCGAGCGGTGCTTCAACCTGACGGAGAGCGTGGGCGACCACTTCCTGCCCGCCTACGTGCCCATCCTCGAGCGCCGCGCCGATACCCCCTACGGCGAGCGGGAGCGGGATTTCCAGGCCTACCGCCGCGGCCGCTACGTGGAATTCAATCTGGTGTTCGACCGGGGAACCCTGTTCGGGCTGCAGTCAGGCGGGCGCACCGAGTCCATCCTGATGTCTCTGCCGCCGCTGGTGAAATGGCGCTACGACTGGAAGCCGGAGCCGGGCACGCCGGAGGCGAAGCTCTACAGCGATTTCCTCACCGGCCGGGACTGGCTGACTCCGGAGTAAGGCGGGCGGTGGCCGTCCCCGATCTTTCGCGCGAGCCGCCGGGGCCGGGGCTGCGCCGGCACTGGGCGCTCGAACCCGGCATCCGTTTCCTGAACCACGGTTCCTTCGGCGCCACGCCACGGGCGGTGCTGGCGGCGCAGGGCCGCTGGCGCGAGCACATGGAGCGGCAGCCGGTGCGCTTCATGGGCGGCGAGCTGCCGGGCCTGCTGCGCGGTGCCGCCGGCGAGCTGGCGGATTTTCTGGGCGCACCGGGCGAGGGGCTGGCGTTCACCGAGAACGCCACCGCATCGGTCAACGCCGTGCTGCGCTCCATCGGCCTGCGCCCCGGCGACGAGGTGCTGTGCTCGCGCCACGCCTACCCGGGCGTGAAGAACGCGCTGCGGCACCGCTGCCACGAAGCGGGGGCGGCGCTGCAGGAGGCGGCGGTGCCCTTCCCCTGCGCCGACGATGACGAGGTGGTGGGGGCTTACGACGCCGCCATCGGGCCGGCCACCCGCCTGGTGGTCGTGGACCATGTTTCCGCGTTCACCGCGGTGATCCAGCCGGTGGCGCGGCTCACGGCGCTGGGGCGGGGCCGCGGGGTACCGGTGCTGGTGGATGGCGCTCATGCGGCCGGCATGCTGGACCTGCGGCTCGGCGAGCTGGACGCCGACTGGTACGCGGGCAACTGCCACAAGTGGCTGCTCGCCCCCAAGGGCAGCGGCTTCCTGTGGGCGGCGCCCCGCGCCAGGGAGGGGCTGCGGCCGGCGGTGATTTCCAACCGCTGGGGCCAGGGCTTCCCGGCGGAGTTCGACTGGGCCGGCACCCGCGATCCGTCCGCGTGGCTCGCCACCACCGAGGCCATCGCCTTCCTGCGCAGCCTGGGGGTGGCGCGTTACCGCGAATACATCCACGCCCTGGCGCTGGAAGCCGCCGCCCTGATCGGCGCAGCATGGAAGGTCGGGCTTCCGGCGCCGGGGGACCTTCTGGGCGCCATGGCGACGCTGCCGCTGCCGGAAGCGCTGCAGGGTCGCGCCGCGGCGGGCCTCCACGACGCGCTCTGGGAGCGCTGGCGAGTGGAGGTGCCGGTGCTGGAGATCGACGGGCGGCTGTGGGCAAGGATTTCCGGCCAGGTGTACAACGAGCTCGCCGACTACGCGGCGCTGGCGGAAGCTGTCACGGAACTCGCGCGCTAACAGGCTGTTGAAAAACCCCTCGGGGCCGCGGCGCTGGCTTTCCGGGATGCCCCGCCGCAGCGTCGTGCCTCGGAACGTGCACAGCGCAGGCGGGGATGCGCTCGCTCCGCGGTCGCATCCCCGGCGCCGGGAGCGCC
>DASTHR010000407.1:0-3049 GCA_035718105.1 Burkholderiales bacterium | reverse complement strand
AGAGCGTGGCCAGCTTCGCCCCGGCGGCGGCCGGCGCTTACACCCTGAGCCTGGTGGTCAACGACGGCACCGAAAACTCCGCCCCGGACCAGGTGAACGTGCAGGCCATCACCCCGCTGCAGTGCGTGAGCGATGCCGCGGCGGCGGCCATCGCCACGATCAACGACGCCGCTGCAACCGACATCGACGCCATCGGCCATCGCGAGGCGCTGGTCAACTTCGTGGAGCAGGGGCGCACCGCCGCGCAGAACGCCAACCCCGCGCTGGCGCTCACCCGCTTCGGCGAAGCGCTGCGGCGCACCGACGGCTGCACCCTGCGCGGCGCTCCCGACCCGGGCGGCGTCGAGCAGGACTGGATGATCGGCTGCGCGCCGGCGCAGACGGCCTACACCCACATCCGCCGCGCCATGGACTGCGCGGCGCTGCCGCCGCTCGTGCCCTAGGCGTCATCTGCGGCCGCCGGGGGAATCCCCCGGCGGCACCTTTCTCCCGCAATCCGCGGCAGACACGCAGCGGACGCCGTCCGAACCAAGATATCCGTCCGCAGGGAAGGCGTCCACGGCAACCGGAAGCAGCCGATCCGACCGGTCGGTTGGCCGCACCGCCGGGCGGCGCATGCTGCGCCGAAGCTATCCCGATGAGGACCGGGGGCTCCGAAGCGGCTTGATGCAGGTCAAGCGCGCGCAGCGTGTTCGCCGGTATGTTCACCGGTGAGGCCGGCCAATCCGGAGCCCGGGAACGACCGATGAAAACGGTGTTCGTCGAATTCCAGCGGGACACGCGTTTCGTGCGCCGTGCGCGCGAGCTGAAAACCATCCAGGCAATGGTGCGCATGTATTGCCGCGGCCGGCATCACACCAGGGGTAACGGCCTGTGCGCGGAATGTGCGCAGTTGTCGGAGTACGCGGCCCGGCGGCTCGAGCGCTGCGTCTTCGGCGATGCCAAGCCCACCTGCGCCAGATGCGTCGTTCATTGTTACAGCGACGCGATGCGGGAGCGCGTCCGCGCCGTGATGCGCTGGGCGGGCCCGCGCATGCTGCTGCGGCACCCCGTGCTTGGCATCGCCCACCTGATTGACGCGCGCAGGCCCGCGCCGCTGCTCCCGGAAAAGCGAAGCCAAGCCAGCGATGGCAGCGGCGCCGGAACCGGGAGTAGGCTGTTTGCGGACCACAGGGTCCGGCAAGACCGGGCAGGAATAGCCGCCGCATGTCCGCGCTCAGACCCCTTGTCGCCTGGTTTCTGATCCTGCTGCTGGCCATGGCGAACGGCATTTTCCGGGAAGCCGTGCTGCTGCCCAACCTGGGCAAGGTGACGGCGTTCGTTCTGAGCGGCATCCTACTCTCATCCTGCATCCTGGTGGTGGCGGTCCTCCTTGCGCGCTGGCTGGCCCTGCGGACGGCTTCGCGCTGCGCGGCGGTGGGTTCGCTCTGGCTTTGCCTCACTCTGGCGTTCGAGTTCGGCTTCGGCCGCATGGTTCTGGGCCGCGCCTGGGAGGACTTGCTGGCCGCCTACACGTTCACGGACGGCAACCTCTGGCCCGTGGTGCTGGTGATCACGTTCTGCGCCCCGTTTTTCGCCGCCTGGCTGCGTGCGCCTGACGGCAGGATGGATGACGCCACCGGCAATCGAACGTAACCGGTTGCGGCCCCGGGCGTCCTCGGCCCCCTGCCGGGGCTCAAGGCACTGCCCGGCGCCGCGGCCAATGCCCGGGCCATCAGCCCCCCGCGTGTTACAATGTCTTACATAAGCCTTGCGGGAGATGACCGATGGGAACCCTGACCATCCGCCTCGACGACGAACTGGACAAGGAACTGGCGAAGCTCGCGAAGCGCCAGAAGCGGACCAAGAGCGAACTGGTGCGGGAGATCCTGCGCCGCTACACCTCCGTCGAGCTCTTCGAGGAGGGACGACGGAGGCTGAGGCCCTACGGGGAAAAGGCGGGTTACCTGACGGACGAGGATTTCTTCCGGGACTTCTCGTGAGGGTGTTCCCGGACACCAATGTTTTGCTGAGCGCGTTCTTCGGAAAAGGACTGTGCGAGGACCTGCTCCTGCAGCTTGTCCAGGGCGAGCATGAGCTGCTCGTCGGCGAGCCCGTGGCCCGGGAGTTCGTGCGCATCGCCCGGGAGAAATTCCGGGTCGCGCCCGCCGACCTGTCCTACGCCCTGGAGTTCCTGAGGCGCCAGAAGGCTGCGCCCGCAGCCCAAGCCCCCCTGCCCGGCGTCCCCGACCCGGACGACCGTCCCATCCTTGCCTGTGCCCTCGCCGCGGGCGCCGATCTCTTCATCACCGGCGACAAGGCCCTGCTGGAGCTGAAATCCGTGGGCGGCCTGCCCATCGTCTCTCCCAGGCAAGCCTGGGAAATCCTCAGAACAGGCGGCAACTAAGCGCCGTCAAAAAACGATCCGGCACGCGCCCCGGAAGGCTCAGAGCGGCCGCGCGGGGGCGTGGGAAGGCGGCGCCGCGGCGCCGCCCGCGGCAAGCTCCGCCTCCGCACCGGCGAGGCGCCGGGTGCCGACGATGAAGGTGTAGGCGACGGGGATCACGAACAGGGTGAAGAAGGTTCCCAGCAGCAGGCCGCCCACGATCACCCAGCCGATCACCTGGCGCGACTCCGCGCCGGCGCCGGTGGCGACGGCCAGCGGCACCGCGCCGAACACGGTGGCCAGCGTGGTCATGAGGATGGGGCGCAGCCGCAGCACCGAGGCCTCCAGCACCGCCTCCATCACACCCCGGCCCTGCTCCTGGAGCTGGTTGGCGAACTCCACGATCAGGATGCCGTTCTTGGTGATGAGGCCGATCAGCATGATGAGGCCGATCTGGCTGTACACGTTGAGCGTGAGCCCGGCGAGCTTGAGCGCCAGCAGCGCGCCGGTGATGGCGAGCGGCACGGTGAGCATGATGACCAGCGGCCCCCGGAAGCTCTCGAACTGGGCGGAGAGCACCAGGTAGATGAAGGCCAGGGCCAGCACGAACACGAAATAGAGCTGCTGGCCGGACTCGCGGAACTCCCGGGACTGGCCGTCGTAGTCGGTGCGGTACTGGGCCGG
>DASTHR010000406.1:0-5570 GCA_035718105.1 Burkholderiales bacterium | reverse complement strand
CCGGTGACCTGCTCCGGCGACATGTACTTGGGCGAGCCCAGCACCACGCCGGTCTGGGTGAGCACATCGCTGGAACGCATGCGGGCGATGCCGAAATCCATGATCTTCACCAGCCCGTCGCGCGCCACCATCAGGTTAGAGGGCTTGATGTCGCGGTGGATGACGCCGTGACCATGGGCGGAGGCGAGACCTTCCGCGGCCTGGGCCGCGATGCTCACGGCCTGCTGCACCGGCAGGGGCGTCCCCCCCGCGAGCAGGGCCCGCACCTCCCGGCCCTCCAGGAACTCCATGGCCATGAACGCGACGCTGCCGCTGCGGCCGATGTCGTGGATGGTGACGATGTTGGGATGGTTGAGGCCGCCGGCTGCCCGGGCCTCCTGGTAGAAGCGCGCCTCGTACTCCGCCGCGTCGCCGCTCTCCAGGGACAGGTTGATGGTCTTGATGGCGACGGTGCGCTCGATCAGCGGGTCGCGGGCCTTGTAAACCACCCCCATGGCGCCTTTGCCCAGTTCGGCGAGGATCTGGTAGCGGCCAAAGGCCGGGAAGGCGTCGCCGGGGGCGGCGGCCTCGGCCCGCAGCGGCAGGGTGGGAGTGGTTTCATCGCCGCCCCCGGGGGCGGCGGAATCCGCGCCCTCAGCCGGGTCCGCCATGGGCTATTTCTTCCCCTTCACGCTGCGGAACACCGGCCCCCAGATAGGGTGGCCGGCCTCGGCGGGGCTGAGATCGAAGCCGGGATCGGCGTCCAGGGCGCGCCGAAACTCGTCGCGGCATGGCTTCTCCCGGTTGGTGACGCAGTAGGTGAAGGCCAGGTACTTGTGGGCCTTGGCCTGGTCCGTTTTCGCCTTGAGGCCGGCTCCCAGCGCCGCCTGCAGCCGGGTCTCGGCCTCGCGGTAATTGCCGTCCTCGTACTCCCGGATGCCCGCGGCAAGGTCCTCTTCACCGCCCTTTCCCTGGAACAGGGACTTGACCTCCCGGGTGGCCTCCTTGACCGGCGCCGATTCGCATCCCGCGAGGGCCAGCAGCGCAGTGGCGGCGAGGGCGGCAGCGCGGATCAGGTTCACGGGTTTGCCTCCTGTGTGAAACGGTGGCGGATGCGCACCCTCTCATCCGCCCCGACCACGATCACCTCAGTGTACGGCGGGAAGGTGGTGTTCCGCACCTCTATGGTATGCCGCCCCGGCGGCACTTCCAGCGTTCGCAGCGGCGGCGAGACGCCCTCGAGCCTGCCGTCCACGTAGATTTCACCCCAGGGCTGGACCGCGAACACGACCTGGGCCGCCCCCCCGGCGGCGGCCGGCGGAGGGGGCTGCTCCGGTTTTTTCGGCGGGCGCGCAGCCCGCGCCGCCGCCGTGTCGGACGTCGCGGTTTCGGCCGTTCGCGGCCGGGCGGCTGGCGGCGGCTTCTTCACCGGGGCCGCCTGCGGCGCCGGCAGGGCGGGTTCCGGCGCCGGCGCGGCGGGTTCAGGCCACTGCTGCTTCAGGAAACGGATGCCCACCGCGGCACCGAGGATGGCCACCACCAGCACGCCGAGCAGCCTCCAGCGTCCGACCCGGGGCTGCTGCGGGGCTGCGCCCGCGGCCGGCCCCGGCGCATTCCTTCGGGAGCGCAGCCGCGCGAGGTCTGGCGTGGGCTGGACGACGGCGTAGACATCGTGGGCGCGCACGTGCTTGTCGGTGCGCGAGCCCTCGAAGCGGAACAGCTGGGCGTAGCCTTCGCTGAGGCGGGACACCACCTCGTAATAGGAGCGCGAGACCAGGATCTGCCCCGGCTCGGCGAAGCCCATGACCCGCTGCGCGACGTTGATGCCGTCGCCGATGATGTTGGGCTGGCCGTTCACGTCCTTCACCAGCCGCACCGGCCCCACGTTGATGCCGAGCCGGACGGGCAGCGGCGCCGGATCATCGGCGCTCGGCCGGCCTGTGGCGTCGCGGATCCCCGCGGTCACGAACAGCGCGTCCTCGGGATCGCCGAGGAAGCTGATGGCGGCGCCGTCGCCGGTGTCCAGGATGATGCGGTCATTGACGGGAACGTCGCGCAGTGCCTCCTGCAGCACGGCGTTGAAACGGTCCTTGAGGCGGATCTGCTCCGCCACCGGGCGTCTGGAGTATTCCGCGATGTCGAGGAACGCCACGCTGCAGATGAAGGTCCGGTTCGACCTGTCAGGTATGGCGCTCATGGCCCTCGTGGCGAATTGCGGCGGCGCGGTGTGTGGCTTCCATCGCGCCGTATTATCGGCGAAATGCCCTGTTTGCTGAAGCGACTACTTGACTCTCATGCCGGGGGCGGCGCCGCTGTCCGGGGACAGCAGGTAGAGGCCGGCGCCGTCGCCGGCGGCCAGCACCATGCCTTCGGACAGCCCGAACTTCATCTTGCGGGGAGCGAGGTTCGCCACCATCACCGTCAGCCGCCCTTCCAGGGTGGCGGGATCGTAGGCGGACTTGATGCCGGCAAACACCGTGCGGCTGCCGCTGCCGATGTCGAGGGTGAGCTTGATCAGCTTCTCCGCGCCCTCCACGTGCTCCGCCCGGACGATGCGGGCGATGCGCAGGTCCACCCTGGCGAATTCCTCGATGGAGATGGTTTCGGCGATGGGCTGGTGGTGAACCTGGGCCTCGGCGTGGCGCACCTGGGAATGGGCCTCGGGCTTCGGCGCCAGGGACTCCCGGTTGGCCTCCACCATGGCCTGCACCTGCTTGGGGTCCACCCGCGTCATGAGGTGGGCATAGGGGCGGATGACATGCCCGGCCGGCAGCAGCCGTTCGGCGTCGCTCCACTGCAACGGGGGGATGTTCAGGAACGCCTCGGCGTCCGCGGCGAGGCGCGGCAGCACCGGCTTGAGGTACAGGGTCAGCAGCCGGAAGGCGTTGATCGCCCGGGTGCTCACCGAGTGCAGCAGCGCTTCCTGCCCGGGCTGCTTGGCGAGCTTCCAGGGCTGGTGGCGGTCGAACTGCTGGTTCACCTCGTCGGCGGCCAGCATGATGAGCCGCAGCGCGGCGCCGTACTGGCGCTGCTCGTAGAGATCGGCGACGGCGGGCGCCAGGTCGCGCAGGGCCTTCAGTGCACCGATCCCGGGGCTGGTTTCGGGATCTTCCGCCAGCGCGTTGCCGAACTGCCGGTTGAGGAACCCCGCCGCCCGGCTGGCGATGTTCACGTACTTGCCGACGAGGTCCGAGTTCACCCGGGCCACGAAATCGTCCAGATTGAGGTCGATGTCCTCCATGCTGGAGCTCAGCTTGGCCGCGTAGTAGTAGCGCAGGTGCTCCGGGTTCAGGAACCGCAGGTAGCTTTCGGCGGTGATGAAGGTGCCCCGGGACTTGGACATCTTCTCCCCGTTCACGGTGAGGAAGCCGTGGGCGAAGATCCGGGTCGGCGTGCGGTAACCGGCGTGGTGCAGCTCCGCCGGCCAGAACAGGGCGTGGAAGTAGAGGATGTCCTTGCCGATGAAGTGATACAGCTCGGTCTCGGCCGCCGCCGGCGCGCTCCAGAAATCCTCGAAGCGTGGAGTTGCCGACGGCTGAGCGCGGGGCGCCGACAGCCGGTCGCAAAGATTCTGGAAGCTGCCCATGTAGCCGATGGGGGCATCGAGCCAGACGTAGAAGTACTTCCCCGGCGCGTCGGGAATCTCGAACCCGAAATAGGGGGCGTCGCGGGAGATGTCCCAGTCCGAGAGCTCGCCCGACAGCCATTCGTCCAGCTTGTTTGCGGCCTCGGGCTGCAGCCGTCCCGGCTCGCGGGTCCAATTCTTCAGGAACTCGCGGCAGCGCGGGTCGGAGAGCCGGAAAAAATAGTGCTCCGATTGCCTGCGCACCGGCGCTGCGCCGGAGACCGCGGAGTAGGGATTGATCAGTTCGGTGGGCTGGTAGGCGGCGCCGCAGACCTCGCAGGCGTCGCCGTACTGGTCCTTGGCGTGGCACTTGGGGCACTCGCCCTTGATGAAGCGATCCGGCAGGAACATGCTCTTCACCGGATCGAAGAACTGCTCGATGGAGCGGACCTCGATCAGGCCGGCCTCGCGCAGCTTGCCGTAGATGTCGTTGGCGTAGTGCCGGGTCTCCGGGGAATGGGTCGAGTAATAGTTGTCGAACGCCACCAGAAATCCCGTGAAGTCCCGCAAGTGCTCGCCGTGCATGCGCGCGATCAGGCTCTCCGGGGTGATGCCCTCCTTCTCCGCCCGCAGCATGACGGGCGTGCCGTGGGTGTCGTCGGCGCAGACATAGTGGCACTCGTGGCCGCGCATTTTCTGGAAGCGCACCCAGATGTCGGTCTGGATGTACTCCACCAGGTGCCCGAGATGGATGCTGCCGTTGGCGTAGGGCAGGGCGGAGGTGACGAGAATTCTGCGCTTCATGGGGGAACTTAAAAGGTCGGATTGTAACAAAGCCTTACCGCGACCGGGTGTCATCCGGCGGCATTTCGATTAGAATTCAACGCCTCAAACACAGGAGGAAGCCCCCGTGGCAATTACAGAAGCGCAAGTCCAGAGCGCCCTCAAGGAGATCATCGACCCCAACACCCGCAAGGATTTCGTCGCCGGCAAGTCCGCGAAGAACATCAAGGTGGACGGCAACGATGTTTCCCTGGACATCCTGCTGGGCTACCCGGCGAATAGCGTCCTGGAAGACATCCGGCGCATGGTGGCGGACAAGCTGAAGTCGCTGCCGGGCGCGGGCAAGGTCACGGTCAACGTTTCCAGCAAGATCGTCACCCACGCCGTGCAGCGGGGGGTGAAGCCGATCCCGGGCATCAAGAACATCATCGCCGTCGCCTCCGGCAAGGGCGGCGTCGGCAAGTCCACCACCGCCGTGAACCTGGCCCTGGCCCTGGCCGCGGAGGGTGCCAAGGTGGGGATGCTGGACGCCGACATCTACGGCCCCTCCCAGCCCACCATGCTGGGCATCACCGGCCGCCCCGAGTCCCGGGACGGCAAGACCCTGGAGCCGCTGGAAGGCCACGGCATCCAGGCCATGTCCATCGGCTTCCTGATCGACGTGGAAACCCCCATGGTTTGGCGCGGCCCCATGGTGACCCAGGCCCTGGAGCAGCTGCTCAAGGAGACCCGCTGGCAGGACGTGGACTACCTGGTGGTGGACCTGCCGCCGGGCACCGGCGACATCCAGCTCACCCTGGCGCAGCGGGTGCCGGTGACGGGCGCGGTGATCGTCACCACCCCCCAGGACATCGCGCTGCTGGACGCCCGCAAGGGGCTCAAGATGTTCGAGAAGGTAGGCATCCCCATCCTCGGGATCGTGGAGAACATGAGCATCCACATCTGCTCCAAGTGCGGCCATGCCGAGAACATCTTCGGCTCCGGCGGCGGCGAGCGCATGTGCGCGGACTACAACACCGAGTTCCTGGGCGGGCTGCCCCTGGACATCCGTATCCGCGAGCAGTCGGATTCCGGCAAGCCGCCGGTGGTGTCGGACCCGGACGGACAGGTGGCGAACATCTACAGGACCATTGCGCGCCGGGTGGCGGTGAAGATCGCCGACCTGGGCCAGGACCACAGCGGGGCGTTCCCGAAGATCGTCATCCAGAATACGTGAAGCGTAAAGGGTGAAGCGGGAAGGGCG
>DASTHR010000405.1:0-3792 GCA_035718105.1 Burkholderiales bacterium | reverse complement strand
CGGTGCTCGACGAACATGTCCCATTCCTCGAAGCTGTTGTGGTCGAGGAGCATGTCTATGCGCTCCCGGGCGGTGAGCTTGCCCCGGGCGTGCTGGGCATCGATGCGCTTCTGCCCCCCTCCCTGGCGGGCTGCGGCGCGTTTCTCGTCCAGCTGGCGGATGATGTCGTGCATGTGCGTCCTCCCGATATGGCCGGGCCGCGGCGGCCCGGGTTGCGTCAATCCTTCATGTGCTCCAGCAGGCGGTGCGCGGCGGCCGCGGGATTGAGCGTCCCCTGCGTCACCGCCCGGGTGATGCCCGGCAGGTGGCTCTTCACCGACGGATGATGCCGGAACTGGGCCCGCAGCGCAGCGTCAATGATGCTCCACATCCAGTCCAGCGCCTGGCGCCGGCGCTTGTCCTCGAACTCCCCGGCCTCGCGCAGCGTGTCGCGGAAGCGGATTATCTCGCGCCAGAAGGCCTCGATGCCCTGGTTGCCGAGGGCACTCACCGCCAGCACCGGCGGGTTCCAGCGCTGGCTCGGGTGTCGCAGCAGCGCGAGCGCTCCCTGGATCTGCCGCTGCGCCACCTCGGTGGCCCGGGGGTCGATGTCCGCCTTGTTGACCACCACCAGGTCGGCCAGCTCCACGATGCCCTTCTTGATGGCCTGCAGCTCGTCCCCGGCGTTGGGGAGCTGCAGCAGCACGAACGCGTCCACCATGCCCGCCACCGCGGTTTCAGACTGGCCCACGCCCACCGTTTCCACGATGATCACGTCATAGCCGGCGGCCTCGCACGCGAGCAGCGCCTCGCGGGTCTTCTCCGCCACGCCGCCGAGGGAGCCGCCGGACGGGGAGGGGCGGATATAGGCCGCGGGGTCCTGGGACAGGCGCTCCATGCGCGTCTTGTCTCCAAGGATGGAGCCGCCGCTCACCGTGGAGGAGGGGTCCACCGCCAGCACCGCCAGGCGGTGGCCCTGGGCGATGACATGCAGCCCCAGGGCCTCGACGAAGGTGGACTTGCCCACGCCCGGCGAGCCGCTGATGCCGACGCGGATGGAGTTGCCGGTGAACGGCAGCAGCGCGTCCAGCACCGCCTGGGCGCGGGCCTGGTGGTCCCGGCGCGAGGACTCGATCAGGGTGATGGTCTTCGCCAGCGATCGCAGGTCGCGGGCCAGCACCCCGTCCACCAGCGCCTGGTCGGGAGCGGGCAGGGCGTGCCGCGGGCTGGCTCGGGTCATCGCGGTCGAAGCGGGGGTGTCATGCCGCCGCGGCAGCGCGGGCGGCGCGGATCGCCTTCATCACCTCCCGGGCGGCGTCGGCGATCACCGTGCCCGGACCGAACACGGCGGCGACGCCGGCGCGCTTCAGGAACTCGTAGTCCTGGGACGGCACCACGCCGCCCACGACGACCACGATGTCCCCCGCACCCTGGGCGCGCAGGGCGGCGATCAGCTCCGGCACCAGGGTCTTGTGGCCGGCGGCGAGGGTGGAGACGCCCACCACGTGCACGTCATTCTCGATGGCCTGACGCGCTGCTTCCTCGGGTGTCTGGAACAGCGGCCCGATGTCTACGTCGAACCCCAGGTCGGCGAAGGCGGTGGCGATCACCTTGGCGCCGCGGTCGTGTCCATCCTGCCCGAGCTTGGCCACCATCAGGCGCGGGCGCCGGCCTTCCTCGGTGGCGAAGGCCTCGATCTCGCTCTTCAGCATGTTCCACCCCTGGTCGTCGTCGAAGGCGGCGCCGTAGACGCCGGCAACTGTCTGGTGCGTGGCGCGGTGCCGTCCGAATACCTTCTCCAGGGCGTCGGAGCACTCGCCCACGGTGGCGCGCAGGCGGATCGCCTTGATGGTGAGGTCCAGCAGGTTTCCGCGCCCGCTGCGGGCCGCTTCCGTGAGGGCACCGAGGGCGGCTTGCACCGCCTTCGCGTCGCGCGTGGCGCGGATCCCGTTGAGGCGCGCGATCTGCGCCTCCCGCACCGCGCTGTTGTCTATCTCGCGGATCTCGACGTGCCCTTCCTCGGCGAGCTTGTACTTGTTCACCCCGACGATCACGTCCCGGCCGGAGTCGATGCTGGCCTGCTTTTCGGCGGCGCTGCGCTCCACCTGCAGCTTGGCCCAGCCGGATTCCACGGCTTTGGTCATGCCCCCCATGGCCTCCACCTCGCCGATTATGGACCAGGCCTTGTCCGCCATCTCCTGGGTGAGGCGCTCCATCATGTAGGAGCCGGCCCAGGGGTCCACCACGTTGCAGATGTGGGACTCCTCCTGAATGATGAGCTGGGTGTTGCGGGCGATGCGCGCCGAGAAATCCGTGGGCAGGGCGATGGCCTCGTCCAGGGCGTTGGTGTGCAGCGACTGGGTGCCGCCGAACACCGCCGCCATGGCCTCCAGGGCGGTGCGGATCACGTTGTTGTAGGGGTCCTGCTCGGTGAGCGACCAGCCGGACGTCTGGCAGTGGGTGCGCAGCATCATGGACTTCGGGCTTTTCGGGTTGAAGCCCTTCATGATGCGCCACCAGAGCAGGCGCGCGGCCCGCAGCTTGGCCACCTCCAGGTAGAAGTTCATGCCGATGCCGAAGAAGAAGGAGAGCCGGCCGGCGAACTCGTCCACGTCCATGCCCTTGGCGAGCGCCGTGCGCACGTACTCCATGCCATCCGCCAGGGTGAATGCCAGTTCCAGCGCCTGGTTCGCCCCCGCCTCCTGGATGTGGTAGCCGGAGATGGAGATGGAGTTGAACTTCGGCATGTTGCGCGCCGTGTACTCGATGATGTCGGCGATGATGCGCATCGAGGGCTCGGGCGGGTAGATGTAGGTATTGCGGACCATGAACTCCTTGAGGATGTCGTTCTGGATGGTCCCGGAGAGCTTGTCCTGGCTGACGCCCTGCTCCTCGGCGGCGATCACGTACCCCGCGAGTATGGGCAGCACCGCCCCGTTCATGGTCATGGAAACCGAGATCCGGTCGAGGGGGATGCCGTCGAACAGGATCTTCATGTCCTCAACGGAGTCCACGGCGACTCCCGCCTTGCCCACGTCGCCCTTCACCCGCGGATGGTCCGAGTCGTAGCCGCGGTGGGTCGCGAGGTCGAAGGCTACGGATACGCCCTGGCCGCCGCCCGCCAGAGCGCGGCGGTAGAAGGCGTTGGACTCCTCCGCGGTGGAGAAGCCGGCGTACTGGCGGATGGTCCAGGGGCGCACCGCGTACATGGTGGCCTGGGGTCCGCGCAGGAAGGGCTCGAAGCCGGGGAGGGTGTCCGCGTAGGCCAGCCCCTGCAGATCGGCCGCGGTGTAGAGCGGCTTCACCACGATGCCCTCCGGGGTCACCCAGTTCAGGCTCTCGACCTTGCCGCCGGGGGCGGATTTGGCCGCGGCCTTGCGCCAGGCGTCCAGGTTGCAGGGGGGCGGGGTCGGCGTATCGGACTGGCTCATGGCGTCTACCTCTCTTGGCAACGCGTCCGCCCTGCAGGGCGTCCGGGAATTGATCGGGACTCTATCAACTTGCCGCTCCAGCGTCATGGCGCAGCGCCGTGAGAGGGTGGCGGGTTGACAGCTTGCGTGCCGGGCATGATACTGTATTCATAATTATGAATGCAATAGTGCGATTACCCTGTTCGAAGTTCCCATGCCGGCCGACCCCATGAGCACCGACCCCATTGCCCGATCGGCCCTTTACCAGGAAGTGGCCGAGCGGCTGCGCAGCCGCATCTTCGCCCATGAGCTGGCGCCCGGCGCGTGGATAGACGAGCAGGCGCTGGCGGAGTCCTTCGGCATCAGCCGCACGCCCATGCGCGAAGCGCTGAAGGTGCTGGCC
>DASTHR010000404.1:0-8144 GCA_035718105.1 Burkholderiales bacterium | reverse complement strand
ACGCCCGCGGTGGCCGCCGCGGTGTCCACCTGTTCCAGGAGGTTGAGCAGGCGACGGGCGTCGCCGTCGGCGAAGCCGATGAGGGCAAGCCGCGCTTCTGCGTCGAATGCCAAATGCGGCAATGCCAGCCGCAGTGCCCGGTCGAACAACTGCCCCAGTTCGTCTTCCGCGAGCGAGCGCAGCACGTACACCTGGGCCCGGGACAGCAGCGCGCTGTTCACCTCGAAGGACGGGTTCTCGGTGGTGGCCCCGATGAAGGTCACCAACCCCTGCTCCACGTAGGGCAGGAAGGCATCCTGCTGCGCCTTGTTGAAGCGGTGCACCTCGTCCACGAACAGGATGGTGTGCCGGCCGCTGGACTGCAGCGTCATCTCTGCCCGGGCAATGGCATCGCGGATGTCCTTCACCCCGGAGAGCACCGCCGAGAGGGCGATGAAATCCGCGTTGAAGGCCTGGGCCGTTAGTCGTGCCAAGGTCGTCTTGCCGGTTCCCGGCGGACCCCACAGGATCATGGAGTGGAGCTTGCCTGACTCGAAGGCGAGGCGCAGCGGCTTCCCCGGCCCCAACAGATGGGTCTGGCCGATCACCTCGTCCAGCTTCTGCGGGCGCAGCCGCTCGGCGAGGGGTGCTTCGGGAACAGCCTTGGAGAAAAGGTCAGTCAAACCTTGCGCCTTGAACCTCGGGTTCAGTCGCTGACCACGTCAGCGCCCTTGGGCGGCGTGAAGGAGAACAGCTCCGGCCCAAGCTTTGGATTCTTCTCGACCTTCGAGAACTTCAGGTAGGTGGTTTGCCCGAACTGGTCCTTCAGTTCCATTGCCTCCGGCAAGGACTGGGCATTGAATCCCATACGCACGCGTTCGAAACCGGACTCCTTGTTCTTCGGCAGCGCCTCCACCCATTCCAGCCCGTTCGTCGCACCGCCATCCGCCAGCATGAATGCGGTCTCGATGTCGTCGCTGCCCGCGAGCAACGCGGCCGGGGTCGCGCCCAGCGCCAGGTCCAGCTTTCTCACGGTGACCTGGTTCAGCTCGCGGTCATAAACCCAGAAACGGGTTCCGTCGCCGACGATCACCTGTTCGGCGGGCCTGTCGTAGGTCCAGCGGAACCGGCCGGGGCGCTGGAACTGGAAGGTGCCGCTCGCCACCTGAACCTTGCGGCCGGCGCGATCGAGCACCGTCTGCTCGAACTGCGCCTGACCGGAGCGCGCCTGGGCCACGAACGCCTTGAGTCGCTCCACGCCGCCGGCTTGGGCCGGAAACAGCGCGAGCGAGAAGCACAGCGCAGCCAGCAATCGGATTCCGGATTTCATTCTGGTTCTCCCGCCGTCACCGCCCGCCATGCTGATTCATCAGCGCGGACATGTACCGGGGCGCAGCCGCGCCGCTGCCGCGGGCGTCCAGAGCCTGCAGGACGAGGTGGCAGAGGTCGAAGGACCCCACCACTTCGTGCAGGAGGATCGCCAGCTTCCGGAGCTTTTCATCGGACAGGGCGTCCAGCTTCAGCCAGTCCCGCACGTAGATGGCGTCGGGCCACAGTAGCTGGCGCATGGGCAGGTTCATGTCGTTGTTGACCACCAGGGGCTTGAAGCAGCGGCCGGCGAGCCCGGCAAAGGTGTGAAACTGGTAGCCGCAGGCGCGGAGCTGGCGGTCCACGTCGCCGAACAGGGGCTGGTTCTCGTAGAGTTCGACGAATTCCACCTCCGTCTGCACCAGCAGCGCGTCGCGCAGCACCCGCTCGCCTCCCTGGAACACCGCCAGCTCGGCTCCCTGCACGTCGATTTTCACGAAATCCACGTCCCCCACTTCGGGGATGTCGTCGAGCCGCATGGTCTGCACCGGGTGCTCCGCCTTCAGGGTGACGACTTCGTGGAGGTTCTGGAACTTCTCCAGCAACGGGCGATTGGGCCGGAACAGCGAGCCGGTGAGGGACCAGTTGGTCTCGTGGAAAGTCGCCGCATTGCCATCGCCGACGAAGTACGGAAGAAAGCGGTGGACGCCGCCGTACTTCGCATTCAGCCGCTCGCAGGCCGCGGCGTCGGGCTCGAAACCCACCACCCGGGCGCGCCCCGCCCTCACCAGCTTCTCGTAGGGCGCCTGCTCGCCGGCGAGGTCGCTCGCACCCACGTCCAGCACATGGACCATCCAGTCCGTGTTCCCGAACAGAACGCTTCCCAGGTCAAAACCCGTCACAGGCCGCCCCTTCGCGCCGCGCCTACTTGTCCGCCGAAATCGGCGCCAGGATCTCGCGGTTGCCGTTGGATTGCATGCTGGAGACCAGCCCGCTGCGCTCCATCTGCTCGATCAGCCGCGCGGCGCGGTTATAGCCGATGCGCAGATGCCGCTGCACCAGGGAAATGGAGGCGCGCCGGTTCTTGAGCACGATGGCCACCGCCTCGTCGTACAGCGGGTCGTCCTCCCCGGCGCCTTCGCCCAGCGCGCCCTCGCCGCCGCCTTCATCCGGCGCCTCCAGCACCTGGTCCAGGTATTGCGCCTGACCCTGGCTCCGCAGGCGCTCCACCACCCGGTGCACCTCCTGATCGGAAACGAAGGCGCCATGGACCCGCTGCATGTAGCCCACGCCCGGCGGCTGGTACAGCATGTCCCCCTGGCCGAGCAGCGTCTCCGCGCCCATGTGGTCGAGAATGGTCCGCGAATCCACCCGGCTCGACACCTGGAACGAGATGCGCGCCGGGATGTTGGCCTTTATGAGCCCCGTGATCACGTCCACCGAGGGACGCTGCGTGGCAAGAATGAGGTGCACGCCGGCCGCGCGTGCCTTCTGCGCCAGGCGCGCGATCAATTCCTCCACCCGCTTGCCCGCCACCATCATCAGGTCCGCCAGCTCGTCGATGACCACCACGATGACGGGCATCTCCGCCAGGGGCTCCGGATTCTCGGTCTCGGGAGGGAGCAGCGGGTTTCTCATCGGCGCGCCCGCCTTCTCCGCGTCCCTGACCTTCTGGTTGAAGCCGGCCACGTTGCGCACCCCCACGACCGACATGATCTTGAACCTGCGCTCCATCTCGTTGACGCACCACTGCAGCGCGTTGGCCGCCTGCTTCATGTCCGTCACCACGGGGGCCAGCAGGTGGGGAATGTCCGCGTACACCGAAAGCTCCAGCATCTTCGGGTCCACCAGTATCAGGCGCACATGGGCCGGCGTCGCCTTGTAAAGGACGGACAGGATCATGGCATTGATGGCCACCGACTTGCCGGAGCCCGTGGTCCCGGCCACCAGCAGGTGGGGCATCTTCGCCAGGTCCGCAACCACCGGGTGCCCCGCGATGTCCTTGCCCAGGGCCAGGGTCAGGGGCGAATGCATGTCGGCGTAGGCCTGGGAGCTGAGGATTTCCGACAGTCGCACCACCTGGCGCTTGGGATTGGGAATCTCCAGCCCCATGCAGCTCTTGCCGGGAATGGTTTCCACCACCCGCACGCTCACCACCGACAGGGCCCGGGCCAGGTCCTTGGAGAGGTTGGTGATCTGGTTGCCCTTGACCCCCGTTGCCGGCTCGACTTCGAAGCGGGTGATCACCGGACCGGGGTAGGCCGCGAGCACTTTGGCCTCCACGCCGAAATCGATGAGCTTGCGCTCGATGAGGCGGGAGGTGTACTCCAGGGTCTCCGCGGATACCGACTCCTGGTCCGCCGGGGGTTCGTCCAGCAGCGCCAGCGGCGGCAACGGCGAGTCCGGCAGTTCCTCGAACAGCGGCTTCTGCTTCTCCCGCTGCACCCGCTCTGATTTTCTTATCTCCGCCACCGGTGGTTCGATGCGCACCGGCGCGTGCTCATCGATGCGCTTGCGCTCCTCCAGCACCACTTCCTCGCGCCGGGAACTCGCCACCGCGCCGAGCTTGCGGTCGCGGCGCGCCTCCCAGGCGAGGCGCAGCCGGAACGCGAGGTGCTCGGCCCAGCCGCCGAGCTTCTCCGCGAGCCGCAGCCAGGACAGGCCCGAGAACAGGCTGAAGCCCCCCGCCACCAGCGCCAGCAGCATCAGTGTCGCTCCGGTGAAACCCAGCGCCCCCGACAGCCCCTGGCCGGTCACGGCCCCCACCATGCCCCCGGGCGCCAGCGGCAGCGCCACCTTGAGGGTATGCAGGCGCAGAGCCTCCAGGCCGCTGGAGGACACCAGCAGGACGCCAAACCCCCCCAGGGACACGAGGAAAGGCCGGCGATCCATGATGCTGTCCCGGGGCTCGATGCGCCGGTATCCCCACCACACCAGCAGCACCAGGAACACCACCCACCACCAGGCCGAGAGCCCGAACAGGTAAAGCAGGAGGTCGGCGAGATAGGCCCCCACCACGCCCCCCGCGTTGTGGGTCCCGTTGCCGGGACCGGCACGGGACCAGCCGGGGTCGGAGGGGACGAAGGTATAGAGGACCAGCGCCAGATAAAGCGCGCCCGCCACCAGGACCAGCCAGGAGGATTCGCGGATCAGGGAGGCGAGCCGGGGCGGGAGCGGATCCCGCCGCTGCCGGGCGGCCATCGGCTTGTTCAGGGAGGGCATTCCCCGAAATTATACCGGGGACCGGCCGATTGGAGCGCCCCTGGCGCAATCCGGGGCCCCTGCTCCACCCTGCGCGGGCCTGTAGAGCGAGCCCGCAAGACTGCCGAAGCCCTCCGCCGCGGTTTTTCAGCCGCCCCGGGAGCGGCCCAGCTCGTGGGCGTACATCACCAGCTTGTCCCGCAGCATGATGCGCCGCCCGTCCATGCGGATGTAGTCTCCGTCCGCCAGGTCGTGGAGCACGCGGCTCACCATCTCCCGGGAGGCGCCCACCATGCGCGCAATATCCTGGCGGGTCAGCTTCTTGTTCACCATGCGCGCAGTGCCCACCTGCTCGGAGACTTCCACCAGCATCTGGGCGACGCGGCCATAGACGTTGACCAGGGCCAGGGACTCGATGCGCTTGTCGGCCTCCCGCAACCGTCGGGTCAGGCCCCGCATGACCTGGACGGTGAGGTCGAAATTTCCCGACAGGGCTTTGAGAAACTCGTCCTTCTCCACCACGACCATCTCGCAGGGTTCGAGGGTGATCACGTTGGCGGAACGGGGATGCTCGTCGATGATTGCCATCTCCCCGAAGTATTCGCCATCCTTCAGGATCGACAGGATTACCTCCTCGCCTTCCTCGTCGCTGATGGTGACCTTCACGCTTCCCGATAGGATGCAATACAGGGAGTCTGCCTCGCTGCCCTCGGACAGCACCAGCATGCCCTTGGGATAGTTCCGCGTTACGGTGACGTTGGAAAGCAGAGAGATCTGCTCCCGCGGCATGGTCGAGAACATCGGCACCCTCAGCAGCGCCTCCACCTCACGCACCTTCGAGATGTTCATACCGCCCTCCCTTACCTGGCTTGTTATTCCGGCACCGTTGCCACGCGCATCAGCCCCGTCGCCGGATTATAACTGCATGTTGCCAAAAGACAATCCCGAGGCCCCATCCCTCCCGGGGAGCGCCGGGCCGGCATGGCCGAACCCCCTCGGTTCCCGCCGTGCTCGCGCCGGCCACTTCACTTGAACCGGGGAGATTACCGTTAAAATGGCGCTTTGCCGCAGACTTGGGCCGCGCAGCGCCGCAACGTGCATGCTAACCGGCGCGCTTCATTTTTCCCAGTACGTCATAAGGATTTCAATCCATGAGCACCCGCCACTGCCGCCTGCTGATTCTCGGGTCCGGCCCCGCCGGCTACACCGCCGCGGTCTATGCCGCCCGGGCCAACCTGAAACCGGTGCTGATCACCGGTCTCGCCCAGGGGGGACAGCTGACCACCACCACCGACGTGGACAACTGGCCCGCTGACTGGAGCGGCGTGCAGGGCCCGGAACTGATGGAGCGCTTCCTCAAGCATGCCGAGCGCTTTCAGACCGAAATCATCTTCGATCACATCCATACCGCCCGGCTCTCGGAAAAGCCGATTGCCCTCGTCGGCGACAGCGGCACCTACACCTGCGACGCCCTGATCATCGCCACCGGCGCTTCCGCCCAGTACCTGGGCCTGCCCTCGGAGCAGGCGTTCGCCGGCAAGGGGGTTTCCGCCTGCGCCACCTGCGACGGCTTCTTCTACAAGGGACAGGACGTGGCGGTGGTCGGCGGCGGCAACACGGCCGTGGAGGAAGCGCTGTATCTCTCCAACATCGCGCGCAAGGTGACCCTGATCCACCGCCGGGACAAGTTCCGCGCCGAGAAGATCATGGTGGACAAGCTCATGGAGCGGGTGAAAAGCGGCAACATCGCCCTGGAACTGCACCAGGTGGTGGACGAGGTGCTCGGCGACAAGAGCGGCGTCACCGGAGTGCGGGTCAGGCACACCCAGAGCGGCGCCACCCGGGACCTGGCGATCCAGGGGATCTTCATCGCCATCGGCCACAAGCCCAATACCCAGATCTTCGAGGGCCAGCTGCAGATGGAGGGCGGTTACATCGTGACCCGGGGCGGGCGCGAGGGAAATGCCACCGCCACCAGCATGCCGGGGGTGTTCGCCGCGGGCGACGTGCAGGACCATGTCTACCGCCAGGCGGTCACCAGCGCCGGCACCGGTTGCATGGCCGCGCTGGATGCGGAAAGATATCTCGACAACCTCGGATGAATCCAGTTTCAAGATTCAAGTTGCGGGTCGCAAGTTGCAGGATGATCCGTGCAACCCGGACCCCCTCGTGACTTGAAACCTGTGACTTGAAACTCGTCCCCTGAAACTCGCCCCGGCGCTCATGCCCCGCCAGCCGTCCCCGCCACCCGACGACGACACGCTCCTGGCGGAAGCGCTGAAGGACGTTGCGCCGCTGCCGGACCACGGGCGTGTCGTGCTGCCCGCCCGGCGCACCCAGCCCCTGCCCTACCAGACCTGGCGCGACGAGCGGGAAGCGCTGGCAGAATCCCTGACCTGTGCCGCGGAATGGGACGTGGAGACGGACGAAGACACCGCCTTTCTGCGCCCCGGGCTGGATCGCCAGGTGCTGCGCAAGCTCAAGCGTGGTCACTGGGTGATCCAGGAGAACCTCGACCTGCACGGGATGAACCGCATGGAGGCACGGCTCTGCGTGGCCACCTTTCTCGGCGAATGTGTCACGCGGGGACTGCGCTGCGTGCGCATCGTCCACGGCAAGGGGCTTGGATCGAAGCACCGGCTGCCGGTGCTCAAGGCGAAGGTCCGCTACTGGCTCACCCAGCGGGACGAAGTGCTGGCGTTCTGCGACGCCCGGCAGGTGGACGGGGGCTCGGGCGCCGTGATCGCCCTTCTTAAATCAGGTTCAAGGGGCAAGGGGCAAGGTTCAAGGGAAACTCCTTGAACCTCGCGCCCTGAACCTTAAGCCGGCAGTTAAACGGCCGCTTCCCCCGTCTCGCCGGTGCGGATGCGCACCACCTGCTCCACGGGATAGACGAAGATCTTGCCGTCGCCGATCTTGCCGGTGCGGGCCGCCTTGATGATGGCGTCGATGGCGCGATCCACCATGTCGTCCTGGATGACGATCTCCACCTTCACCTTGGGCAGGAAGTCCACCACGTACTCCGCGCCCCGGTAGAGTTCGGTGTGGCCCTTCTGGCGGCCGAAGCCCTTGACCTCGGTGACGGTAAGGCCGGTGACGCCGATCTCCGACAGCGACTCCCGCACTTCGTCAAGTTTAAAGGGCTTGATGACGGCTTCGATCTTCTTCATGGCGGTTCTCCGCTAGCGTTGTGCGGCGCACATTATATAACAGGCCACAGACCGGGTAACGCGACGGATTGCGGTGCGCCGGCCCGGCAGCGGGTTTCCGCCGCTCAGAAATCGTCCCGGTAACGGCAGGTGATGGGGTAGCGCCAATCCTTGCCGAAGCCGCGGGGCGTGACGCGGATCCCCACCGGCGCCTGCCGGCGCTTGTACTCGCTGACGCGGATCAGATGTACCACCCGGCGCACGGCCGTCTCCGGGTAGCCCAGGGAGAGCATGTGCTTCACCGACAGGTCCTTTTCCAGGTAGGCCTCCACGATCTGGTCCAGCAGATCGTAGGGGGGCAGGGAATCCTGGTCGGTCTGGTTCGGCCGCAGTTCCGCCGATGGCGCCCGGGTGATGACCCGCTCCGGGATCACCGGCGCGACGCTGTTGCGGTAGCGGGCGAGCCGGTAGACCATGGTCTTGCTGATGTCCTTGATCACGGCGAAG
>DASTHR010000403.1:0-2003 GCA_035718105.1 Burkholderiales bacterium | reverse complement strand
CACCAGGAAATAGGCGCAGGAGAGCTCGGTGGCCGTTGTGCCGCACCACCACCCGAAAACATCGTCGTTTCTGGCAAACCACGCCACCGCGCAAAGGAGTCCAGCGCCCCGGGGCGCATAGGCAAAAAACACGGAAGGGGTATTCATGATTCTGGAATTCTAAAGTGAATGACCGGAAAAGTCGCAGGGTGCCGCCGGTAGTCCATTCAAATATAGGACGGACAGGGGAAGAAACGGCCCTCCCGGGTCTCGTTGGAATCGCGGGATGCAGGCTGCCGTCCCGCACGGTCAGAGCCGGTCGGGGAAAGACGCGGTGCCGCCCCGCGTCGCGCGCGGCGGGGAAATGCCGCGTCGATTTGATCCAGGTCAACTTGGCCCTGGCTTTGGCGGTGCAAGCTCGCAAAAGCTGCACCGTGGCCCGAGAGCGCAGGGGAAAGTCGTTCAGCGCCGCGGCGATTCCGGTGAAGCCGAGAACCAGATGGGGCACCGCAACGGGGAGGGGAAGGGCCGCCTTAGGGCGGCCCTTCCTTTTTTGACGGTCGCCGGTGCCTAGCCCTTGCCGCCGGAGAGTTCACGGCCGAGGCGCAGCGTCTGCTCCACCAGGAACTCCAGATCCTCCCGCCGGGTGCGGTGATTGGTGATGGCAACCCGCAGGGCGTAGCGACCGTTAAGTGTGGTGCTGGACGGGGCAGCGGCGCCGCTTTCCTGCAGTCGCAGCAGGATTTCGCGGTTGATTTCGTCCACGGCCCGCGCTCCCTGGCCGGGCCGGCGAAAGCGGAAACAGACGATATTCAGCGGTACTGGAGCGAGACGCTCAAGTTCCGGGCTGGCGTCCACCAGACGGGCGAGATGGCGTGCCTGCTCGACGTTCTGCCGGATCAGGCGACCCAGCTTGCGGATACCGTGCTCCTTGATGGCGAACCACACCTTGAGTGCACGGAAGCCCCGGGAAAGTTCGGGCCCGTAGTCGGAGTACCAGGTCGTTCCCGCCGCAAGGCCGCGCCGGTGGCGGGTGAGGTAATCCGGCTCCACGGCGAACGTCCGGCGCTGGGCCTCGGCGTCCCGTACCAGTACGCAGCCGACCTCGTAGGGCAGGTACATCCATTTGTGCATGTCGAAGGCCAGGGAGTCCGCGCGCTCCATTCCCTCGAGCAGCGGACGCAGATCCGGGGAGAGCGCGGCCAGGGCGCCGAAGGCGCCGTCCACGTGGAACCAGAGTCCCTCCCGCGCGCTGATGGCGGCAAGGCGGGACAGGTTGTCGATGGCACCGGTATTGGTGGTGCAGGCGGTGCCGATGACGCACACCGGCTGATGACCTGCGGCGCGGTCCCTCGCGATGGTGTATTCAAGCGTGGCGGGATCAATACGAAACTCTTCGTCCACCGGAATGCGGCGCAGGGAATCACTGCCCAGGCCCAGCAGTTCCACCGCCTTCTGGATCGAGCTGTGGGCCTCCGCGGAGGCGTAGAGCGTGAGGCTGCGGGGCTGTTGCTGCAGCCCCAGGCGGCGCAGGTCGAAACCGGCACGCTCGCCGCGTGCCACCGCCAGTCCCACCAGATTGGCCATGGAGGCCCCGCTCACCAGAATGCCGCCGGATTGCGCCGGATAACCCAGCATCGCCTTGCACCAGGCCAGCACCTGCGCTTCCACATGGTTGGCGGCGTGGTCAGCGCCGCCCAGGTTGGGGTTGAGCCCGGCGGCGAGCATTTCCGCAAGCATTCCGGACACCGTGCCGCTGCCTATGACCCAGGCCCAGAACCGGGGATGGATGTTGCCCATGGGATGGGGCAGTATCCAGCGCGCGAACTCGTCATAGGCTTGCGTCGCTCCCTCGGGCTCCAGAGGCAGGGGCTGGCGCAGGGCTTCCCTTACGGCGTCGGGCAGGGGCTGCCATACCGGGCGCTCGCGCAGCGTGCGCAGGTAGTCCAGCATGTCGTCCAGCATGCGGTGGGCGAGCGCCCGCGTTGCCCCCCAGTCGGTGGGATCGAGGGTTTCCTCGGGAT
>DASTHR010000402.1:0-3643 GCA_035718105.1 Burkholderiales bacterium | reverse complement strand
CTACATTCATTTCCCCTGGTGCGCGCGCAAGTGCCCTTACTGCGACTTCAACTCCCACGAGGCGCGGGCCGGGATTCCCGAGGCGGAGTATGTCGCCGCCCTGGAGCGGGACATGGAGGCGGCGGTGCCGCTGGTGTGGGGGCGGCGCGTGTACAGCATCTTCTTCGGCGGCGGCACCCCCAGCCTGCTCTCGCCCCGTGCCGTCTCCGACATCCTCGGTGCGGCGCGGGCGCGCTTCGCGCTGGACCCGGACGCCGAGGTGACCCTGGAGGCGAACCCCGGCAGCGCCGAGGCCGGCAAGTTCGAGGAGTTCCGGGCCGCCGGCGTCAACCGCGTGTCCGTGGGCGTGCAGAGTTTCGAGTCGCGGCGGCTTGCCGCCATCGGCCGCATCCACGACGCGGCCCAGGCCCGGGCAGCGGCGGAGATCGCGCTGCGCCATTTCGAAAGCGTCAACCTGGACCTGATGTACGCGCTGCCGGGGCAGGACTTGGCCGATGCCCTTGCCGACATCGAGACCGCCATCGGTTTTGCGCCCCAGCACATTTCCGCCTACCACCTCACCCTCGAGCCCAATACGCCCTTCTACCGCACGCCGCCGCCGCTGCCGGCCGAGGAGGAGGGCGCCCGCATGCAGGAGGCTATCGAGGAGCGCCTCGCGGCAGCCGGCTACCGGCACTACGAAACCTCGGCCTTCGCCCGGCCGGGCCTCGAGTGCCGCCACAACCTCAACTACTGGCGCTTCGGCGACTACGTCGGGATCGGCCCGGGTGCCCACGGCAAGCTGTCCTTTCCCGAGCGCATCCTGCGCCAGGCGCGCTGGCGCCACCCGAAGGAGTGGCTGGCCAAGGCCGCCGCTGGTGAGCCCGTGGCGGAGGAGCACGAAGTGCGGGCGGACGAACTGCCCTTCGAGTTCATGATGAACGCCCTGCGCCTGACGGAGGGATTCGAGGCGCGGCTGTTCCCGGAGCGCACCGGCCTGCCGCTTTCCACGGTGGCGCGGGAACTCGAGGAGGCGGAGCGCCGCGGCCTGATCGTCCGCGACCCCCTGCGCATTGCCCCCACGGAACTGGGGCGGCGCTTCCTCAACGACCTGCTGCAGCTGTTCCTGGAGGGCTGAAGCGGCCTCGTCACGTGGCGTAGAAATAGCGCGTCAGGTGGAAGAACACCGGCGCGGAGAAGCACACCGAGTCCAGGCGGTCGAGGAAACCGCCGTGGCCCTCGATCATCTGGCCCCAGTCCTTCACGCCGCGGTCGCGCTTGATGGCGGACATCACCAGCCCGCCCAGGAAGCCCATCAGGGTGATGGCGAAGGCCATGGCCCCCGCCACCCAGAAGCTGAAGGGCGTGGCCCACCACAGCATTGCGCCCAGGAAGGTCGCGCTGGCCACCCCGCCCACGAAACCCTCCACGGTCTTGGAGGGGGAGACCTCGGGCGCCACCTTGGTCTTGCCGAACAGCTTCCCGAACACGTACTGCAGCACGTCGCTGGACTGCACCACCAGGATCAGGAAGATCATGAGCAGGGCGTTGCGGTCCTCGTAGCCGGGAATGTCCAGGAACAGCAGCGCCGGCACGTGGGACACGCAGTACACCGTGATCATCAGCCCCCACTGGGTCTCGGCGGTGCGCTCCATGAAGCCGCGGGTGTCCCCCGGCAGCACCGCCAGCACCGGCAGGAACAGGTAGGCGTACACCGGGATGAAGACGGCGAACAGGCCGTACCATTCGAGACCGACCAGCACGTACTGGAAGGGCGTGACCACGAAGAAGCTGGCGAACAGCGCCAGGTGGTCGCTGCGGCGCGTGGGCGTGATGGTGATGAACTCGCGCAGCGCGAACATGGAGGCCAGGGCGTAGAGCACGATGAGCGCGCCGCGGCCCAGCAGCAGCGCGGCTCCCATCACCCCCACCATCCACCACCAGGCGCGGATGCGGGCGTTGAGGTTCTCCACCATGTCGGCGCCGGAACCCGCGCCGTAGCGGCGCTTGAGCCAGGCGCCGATGGCGCTCGCCAGCACCAGGATCGTCGCGATGCCGCCGAAGATGGCGTAGGTCTGCTCCGCGGGTGTCATTTTCTCCCCAGGTCCATGACCGCCTGTCGGGCGCGGGCGAGGAAGGCCGCCTTCTCCTCGCCGGGCTCCAGATGCAGGGGCGCGCCGAAGGCCAGGGTGCAGAGCAGCGGCACCGGGAACACCTCGCCCTTGGGCAGCACCCGCGCCAGGTTGTTGATCCACACCGGCACGATCTCCGCCTCGGGGCAGCGCTGCGCCAGGTGGAAAATGCCGCTCCTGAAGGGCAGCATCTCGTCCCCCAGGTTGCGCGTCCCCTCGGGAAAGAAGATCAGCGATTCGCCCCAGCCCAGCGCCTCCACCAGGGGTGCGAGGGTATCCTCGTGGTGGGAGGTTCCGCCGCGCTCCACCAGCACGCCGCGGAACACCCGGTGGATCAGGTAGCGGCGCAGCGCGCCCTTCTCCCAGTAGTCCGCCCCCGCCACCGGCCGGGCGCGGGGGCGCAGGTCCGCCGGCAGCGACGCCCACACCAGGATGAAGTCCAGGTGGCTGGTGTGATTGGCGATATACACCCGGGGCCCGCCCACCGGCCGGCAGCCCAGCCAGCGGGCCTGCAAGCCGGTGAGCAGCTTCGCAGCCCCGACGATGGCGCCGGCGACGGCCTGCTCCAGCATGGTCAGCGCCTCAATTCCGCGAGCCCCCCGCGCACCCGGTTGGCGATGGTCAGCGCCAGCAGGAGCGCCAGGGCGGGGAACAGCCACTGGATCCACGGAGCCGGTTGCAGCCCGAGGCCGATGGCGAGGCCCAGCGCCCCGAACACGAAGGCGCGGTCGCTCTTGCCCAGGGGACCGTCGTAGCGGCGGCTGGCGCCGGTCATCACTGCCACCGTTCCCGCCATCTCGGAGACCACCGCCAGCACGATCACGACGCCAACCCAGGTGGCATCGAAATGCGGCTGGAAGGCGAAAGGCAGGTACAGGAAGGCATCCGACACCACGTCGCACAGTTCGTTGAGGTAGGCCCCCAGCGCCGACTTCTGTCCGAACTCCCGCGCCAGCATGCCGTCGATGGCGTTGAGCGCCATGCGCAGGAACAGCAGCAGCGGCAGCAGCAGGAACAGGGACGATTGCTCCGGGCGGAGGGTCAGAACCAGGCCCAAGGCGACCGAGATAGCCGCCGCCAGCAGCGTCACCTGGTTGGCCGTGACGCCCGCGCCCGCGAGGCGCCGAACAAGGGGGCGCAGCAGGTCCTGGAAGCGGGGCTTGAGGGCGTAGATGCTCACCAGGTCAACTGAACCCGCCGAGGTCCCGGCAAGCAGGGGGAGGAGCATTCCATGTTGTCGGCAGACTACCAGCGGGGCCCGGGGAGGGGAAGCGGCCACCGCAAGGGACCTTGGTCCGGCATTCCCTTTGGTATCCAGGCTCCCTGATGGCGGGGGGTTGCAGCGGCAAGCGGCGCAACACGGCTCGCACCTGTTGCGCCCTACGGATCTGCTGCAGTTGTTCCTGAAGGAGTGCGCGCGTTGCCGGCGCCGCCAGCCTGCAAGGGCGCAATAACCGAAGGGCGTTGCGCCGCATTTGAACCCAGCCGTGCAGGTATACTGGCGCTTAACTGGCAACTGCCAGGGTCCCCAT
>DASTHR010000401.1:0-2744 GCA_035718105.1 Burkholderiales bacterium | reverse complement strand
GATGACCGGGCTGTTGCACTCGTCGGCCGCCTGCATGATGGCCTGGATCTGCTCCAGGTTGTTGACGTTGAACGCGGGCAGGCCGTAGCCGTTCTCCGCCGCGTGGTCCAGCAACTGCCTCATGGATACCAGTGCCATGTCTTCCTCCTGTTTCTGTCAGTGAATGGTCAATGGGGAATGGTCAATCGCGGCTGCAGGCGCGGGTTCCACGCCTCGCCATTCACGATTCACCATTCGCCATTCGCTACTTGCGATGCTCGCCGACCCTCACCACGCGCATGGTGTTGGTGCCGCCGGCCTTGCCGATGGGCTCCCCGATGCTGAGAACGATCATGTCCCCCAGCTGCACCGCGCCCCGCCTCAGCAGTTCGTCCTCGGCGTCGTTGAGCACCTGCTCGGTGTCCTGGGACTCCTCGGAGAAGCGCACCGGGTAGACGCCGCGGAACATGGTGACCCGCCGGCGCGTCTCCACCACCGGCGAGAGCGCGTAGATCGGCACCCGGGTCTCCAGCCGCGACATCAGCAGCGGGGTGTTGCCGCTGGAGGTGAGGGCGGCGACCGCCTTCACGTCCAGGTTGTTGGCGGTGAAGATCACCCCGCGGGCGATGGCCTCCTCGATGTTGGAGGGCGGCTGCAGCACCCGGCGCGGGTCGCCGGAGAGCAGCGGCTCCTTCTCCGCTTCGAGGCACACCCTCGCCATGGCCGCCACGGTCTCCACGGGGTACTGCCCGGCGGCGGTTTCGGCGGAGAGCATCACCGCGTCGGTCCCGTCCAGCACCGCGTTGGCCACGTCCGACACCTCGGCGCGGGTGGGCACCGGGCTGGTGATCATGGACTCCATCATCTGCGTCGCGGTGATGGCGAGCTTGTTCTTCAGGCGGGCGGCCCGGATCATGTTCTTCTGCAGCGCCGGCACCGTCGCGTCGCCCATCTCCACCGCCAGGTCGCCCCGGGCCACCATGATGGCGTCGGACTCGGCGAGGATGTCGTCCAGGGCGGAGACCGCCTCCACGCGCTCGATCTTGGCCACCAGGAAGCCCTTGCCGCCGGCCTCGCGGAACAGCTGGCGCGCCCAGCGCATGTCTGCCCCGGAGCGGGGGAAGGACACCGCGAGGTAGTCGGCCTTGAGGGCGGCGGCGGCCTTGATGTCCGCCATGTCCTTCTGGGTCAGCGCCGGCGCCGAAAGGCCGCCGCCCCGGCGGTTGATGCCCTTGTTGTTGGAGAGCACCCCGCCCTGCTCCACCTTGGTGAAGATCCGCGAGCCGATGACCTGCTGCACGATGAGCACGATGCGGCCGTCGTCGAGCAGCAGCACCGAGTCCCTGGAAACGTCCTGGGGCAGCTCCTTGTAGTCGAGGCCCACCCGCTCCTGGTCGCCGAGTTCGCAGTCGGCATCCAGGATGAAGGTCTGCCCGGGCTGCAGCGTGATCTTGTCCTGGGCAAACCTGCCGATGCGGATCTTGGGGCCCTGCAGGTCCGCCATCACCCCCACGGCGCGCAGCCGCGCCCGGGCCAGGGAGCGCACGTACTCGGCCCGCTCCGCGTGCTCGGAGGCCTTGCCGTGGGAGAAGTTGAGCCGCACCACGTCCACCCCGGCATCCACCATCCGCTCCAGCACCGCGGGGTCGTTGGAAGCGGGGCCCAGGGTGGCGATGATCTTGGTGCGGCGCTGAGCTGTCATGCGGATCCGGCTTCAGGAAGGAAGGATCGCGCCTACCCCTTGGCCCGCTGCTCCAGGATGTCCACGGCAGGAAGCTTCTTGCCCTCGAGGAACTCGAGGAAGGCGCCGCCCGCGGTGGAGATGTAGCCGATGCGGTCCGCGATGCCGAACTTGTTGATGGCGGTGATGGTGTCGCCGCCGCCGGCCAGGGAAAAGGCCCTCGAGCCGGCGATGGCGGCGGCCAGCGCCCTGGTGCCGGAGGCGAACTGCTCGAACTCGAACACGCCCACCGGGCCGTTCCACACCACGGTGCCGGCCTTGGCCACGATGTCGGCCAGGACCTTCGCGGAGTCCGGGCCGATGTCGAGGATCATGTCGTCGTCCGCCACGTCGTCGATGCGCTTGAGCGTGGCGGCCGCGGTGGCGGAGAACTCCTTGGCGCAGATCACGTCGGTGGGCAGCGGCACCCTGGTCTTGGCCATGACCTTCTTCGCCTCGGCCACCAGGTCGGGCTCGGCCAGGGACTTGCCGATCTTCTTCCCGCTCGCGAGCAGGAAGGTGTTGGCGATGCCGCCGCCGACGATCAGCTGGTCCACCTTCTCCGCCAGGGCAGCGAGGATGGTGAGCTTGGTGGAGACCTTGGAGCCGGCGACGATGGCCACCAGCGGGCGCTGCGGCGCGTTGAGCGCCTTGCCCAGGGCCTCCAGCTCGGCGCTGACGCAGGGGCCGGCGCAGGCCACCGGCGCGAACTTGCCCATGCCGTAGGTGGTGGCCTCGGCGCGGTGGGCGGTGCCGAAGGCGTCGTGGACCCAGATGTCGCAGAGCTTCGCCAGCTTCCGGGACAGCTCGTCGGTGGACTTCTTCTCGCCCTTGTTGACCCGGCAGTTCTCCAGCATCACCACTTCCCCGGGTTTCAGGGCGAAGCCGCCATCCACCCAGTTCTGCACCAGACGCACTTCGCGGCCCAGCAGCTCGCCCATACGCTTTGCGACCGGGGCGAGGGAATCCTCGGGCTTGAACTCGCCCTCGGTGGGGCGACCCAGGTGGGAGGTGACCATGACCGCCGCGCCCTTCTCCAGGGCGT
>DASTHR010000400.1:0-2260 GCA_035718105.1 Burkholderiales bacterium | reverse complement strand
GGAGGGCGACCTGACGGTCACGGCGTCGGTGACCGAGGACATGACCGGCGCCATCGCCGACTCCATCAACTTCACGGTCAGCGAGCTGCGCACCATCGTCCAGCGCATCAACCAGACCACCGAGCGGGTGACGGAAGCCTCCCAGGACGCGCAGTCGGTTTCCAGCAATCTGCTGGCAGCGGCCGAAAAGCAGTCCCGGGAGATCGAACAGACCACCAGCGCGGTGCTGCAGATGGCCCAGTCCATCAACAGCGTTTCCACCAGCGCCGCGGAGTCGGCCAAGGTGGCGCAACAGTCCCTCTCCGCCGCCCAGAAGGGCACGGCGGCGGTGCACAACGCCATCAGCGGCATGAACGAGATACGCGGCCAGATCCAGGAGACCGCGAAGCGGATCAAGCGCCTGGGCGAAAGCTCCCAGGAGATCGACGAGATCGTCGAGCTGATCTCCGACATCACCGAACAGACCAACGTGCTGGCACTCAACGCCGCCATCCAGGCCGCGTCCGCCGGCGAGGCGGGGCGCGGCTTCTCGGTGGTGGCGGAGGAGGTGCAGCGGCTGGCGGAACGCTCCGCCCAGGCCACGAAGCAGATCAGCGGCATCGTGAAGACCATTCAGGCGGACACCCAGGACGCGGTGGCCGCCATGGAGCGCAGCACCCAGGGCGTGGTGGAGGGAACCCGCCTCTCCGACGCCGCCGGCCAGGCGCTGGCCGAGATCGGCAACGTGTCCCAGGACCTGGCAGCGCGGATCAACGGCATTTCCAACGCCACCCGCAGCCAGGCTGATTCCGCGACCCGCGTCGCCGGCAACATGCGCGGCATCCTGGCTATCACCGAGCAGACCACCGAAGGCACCAAGCGCACCGCCCGCTCCATCGGCGAGCTGGCGAGCCTCGCCTCGGAGCTGCGGGGCTCCGTGGCCAACTTCAAGGTCTGAACCCTCCCGGCCCGGAATGAGCGCGCAGAGAATCGAGGACACGGCACCCCTTGCCTGGGTTCGCGGCGGCATCGAGCAGGAACTCGATCTCACCCGCCAGTACCTGCAGCAGTACGCCTTCAATCCCGCCGATCCGGCTCAGCTCCAGTTTGCCCGCAGCCACCTGCACCAGGTCACGGGGGCCGCCCGCATGCTGGAGCTGCAGGGGCTGGCGCGCTTCTGCGAGGAAATCGAGGCCTCCTGCGCCGCCCTGGAGGGCCGCCCCGAACCCGCCGGACCGGCCCAGATCAAGCCCCTCGGCCAGGCCCTCGACGCCGCCGGCCAGTTCGTGGAAGGGCTGCTGCGCGGCGAGCCCAACCTGCCGCTGCGCCTGTATCCGCTGTACCGCGAACTGGCGACCTCCCGCGGCGCGAGCGCCAGCGAGCCCGACCTGTTCTTCCCGCCTCTGGACGCGGCGCCGCCCGGCGGGGAATTCCGCGAGGCCGGCCTCGGCGAGCTGACGCTGATGCTGCGCGGGGAGCGTGCCCGGTTCCAGAAGGCGCTGCTCGCCTGGCTGCGCGCCGGCGACCCGACGGGGCTGGCAGACATGGCCCAGGCCGTGGCGGCCATCGAGCAGCTGCAGTCGCGACCCCGGGAGCGCGCCTTCTGGTGGGCCACCCGCGCCTTCTTTGACGCCCTGGTCCATGGCGGCCTGGCCCCCGACTTCACTGTCAAGCAGCTCTGCGGAAAGGTTGACCTGCAGATCCGGCGCCTGGCGGAAGGCGCCGGGCTCGCCGGCGAGCGCCTGATGCGCGAGGTGCTGTGGCAGGTGGCGCGCAGCGAACCGGTGGTGGAGCGGATCAGCGAGGTGCAGGCCGCGTTCCGGCTGCGGGAGCTGCTGCCGGAGCCGCCGCGGGATGCCCTGGCCGAAGCCGAGCGCGCCCGGAAGCAGCCCCTGGTTTCGGAACTCGCCGACGCCCTGGCCGCCGCGAAGGAAGCCTGGGAGCAGTCGGCCACCGGCGCTGGGTACCGGGCGCTGCCCCAGTTTCTGCAGCACTCCGGCCTGGTGCGCCAGGCCGCTGCGGCGCTCGGCCACCGGGCGCTGGGCAAGCTGGTCAGCGTGGTCAGCGGCGCCGCCTCGGAGCTTCAGGTCCATCCCGAGCGGCTGGACGACCGCCTGGCGGTGGAAATGGCCACCGCCCTGCTGGTGATCGAGGGCGCCGCCGCCAATTTCTTCTCCCTGCCGGAGGACTTCACGCAGCAGGCGGAGGCGATGGTGGAGCGGCTGCGGCAGTCGGCCCTCGGGAAATGGGACGATTCCGCAGTGCCGCCGCTGCCGGGGCT
>DASTHR010000399.1:0-2634 GCA_035718105.1 Burkholderiales bacterium | reverse complement strand
TCCGTCGCCGCGGTCTGGGCGGGAAGGAAGCCGTAGAAGGCGCGCAGCTGCCCCGTGGTCGAGATGTCGGCGACGCCGGCCTTCTCCCGCTCCACCCGCGCCTGCTGCCCGGCTGCCTGCTCGCGCTTCGAGGCGAGTTCCTCCCTGGCCGGCAGCAGGGCCGATGCCACGTAGCTCAGGCTGAACACCAGCAGCGCGATGCCGATCACGCCGGGCGTTCCCAGCATGCGCACGGTTTCGGCGGCGGCGAGGCGGCTGTATTTCACGCTACAGGCTCCAGGTGGCGAGGATGTTGAAGCGCACCGGCCGCTCCGGGTCCTGGAGCTGCACTTCATGCTCGGTCAGGGCGACGTCCGCGAAGGCCGGGCTCTGCTCCAGCTTCTGGTGGTAGGACAGCATGTCGGCGAGGGTCTTGGCCTCGGCGTAGATCCGGATCTGGCGCTTCTGCACGTTCGGGGTCACGGAGAGCAGCGCCACCTGCTTTACCTCGATGGCTTCCAGGGCGCCGAACAGCCTGTCCCAGGGTACCGTGAGGTGCTCGACCACATTGCGGGCCTGCTCCAGCGCCGCCTTCTCGGAGCGGCCCTGGATCGGGAGCGGCTCCTGGCTGGCGCCCGCGCCCTGGAGGGCGGCGCGTTCCGCCTCCGCGTCGAGGGTGGCCGCCTCGCGGTTCAGGTCCAGGTGCGCCGCCACCGAAAGGCCGGCGGCGAGCAGGCCCGCCGCGAGCAGCGCGTAGCCGGCGGGGCTCGCCGGGGGCGCACGGCGGAAGTCCAGGAACAGGCGCTTCATGCCGCTGCCACGGCCATGGCGAAACGGCCGTCGGTGATCGGCGAGAAGCCCGGCATGGGCTTGAGCTCCAGGATGCGGGGCGCCTTGCCCTTCACCGCGGGAAGCACCAGCCCGGCGCGCAGGGGCGCGTGGACGAAAATCTCCGGACCCGTTTCGCCGCCCAGGTCGGAGAGGTGGATCTCGCGCTCGGCGAGGGAGGCCAGGGCCGCGGGATGGTCCGGCGCCGGGACGGCCCGCACCGCGCGCCATTCCTGGCGGGAGGCGGCGAGCAGGCTGGCGCGGTCGCCTTCGGATACCAGGAACAGGAAGTCGCCCTGGCCCATGCGGCTGGCCAGGGCGTTGTAACAGGCCATGAGGTAGGGTTGCACCGAGTGCAGGCGCTGGCGCGAACCCGCCGTGGCCTGCTCCAGCGCGGCCAGCAGTTCCCGGTCCACCGCGCAGGCGATGCGGGGCGAGCCCGCGCGCTCGGGGGACACGCGGATGTCCCACCCGGTGGCGGCCTCGCCGTAAACGTTCTCGAAGGCGGCGGCGGCGAAGGCCTGCAACTCGTCCGGCGTGGACAGATCGGCGTTCCAGGGCACCAGCAGGAAGCGCGCCAGGTGGCTGGAGAGCACCACGCAGAGGTCCCCGGGGCCGGCCTCCGGGCGGGCGAGAAAATCCTTGAGCGCGGCCACCGGCGCGGTCCAGGCCGGGCCCTCGGCGGGGCCCAGGTCCATGGCCTGCTTCAGGTCCAGGGCCGGCGCCAGGCCGCGGCGGCGGCGCACCACGGCCAGGCCGTCCGGGCGCAGGGCCGCGCAGTAGCGGTCACGCCACAAAGGTGACACGGTTGATTTCCTGCAACGTCGTCCTGCCCTCGCGCACCAGGTCCACGGCGGACTCCCGCAGCAGCCGCGTGCCCTTGGCGCGGGCCAGTTGCTTCACGCGGCTGATGGGTTCCTTTTCGATCACCAGCTGGCGCAACTCGTCGTCGAGGATCAGCATCTCGGCGATGGCGGTGCGACCGCGGTAGCCGGTGCCCCGGCAGCGCCCGCAGCCGCTGCCTTCCATGAACCGGAAGCCCGCGATCTCGTCGGGATTGAGCCCGGATTCGGCCAGCAGCTCCACACTCGGCTTCACCTCCACCGCGCAGCCGGTGCACACCAGCCGGATCAGGCGCTGGGCGAGGATGGAGTTGAGGGCCGAGACGAAGCTGTAGGGGTCCACGTTCATCTGCATGAAGCGGCCGATGACGTCGAACACGTTGTTGGCGTGGATGGTGGTGAACACCAGGTGGCCGGTGAGGGCGGACTGCACCGCGATCTGGGCGGTCTCCGGGTCGCGGATCTCCCCCACCATGATCTTGTCCGGATCGTGGCGCAGGATGGAGCGCAGCCCCCGGGCGAAGGTGAGGCCCTTCTTTTCGTTCACCGGGATCTGCAGCACCCCCGGTAGCTGGTATTCCACCGGGTCCTCGATGGTGATGATCTTGTCCTGGCCGCGGTTGATCTCGGTGATCATGGCGTACAGGGTGGTGGTCTTGCCGCTGCCCGTGGGCCCGGTCACCAGCACCATGCCGTAGGGCTCGCTCGCCAGCCGCCGCAGGACGCGGATGGTCCTGTCGTCGAAGCCCAGGCTGGTGAGGCGCACTCCCTGCACCTGGTCGGCGAGGTCCTGCTTGTCCAGGATCCGCAGCACCGCGTCCTCGCCGAAGATCGAGGGCATTATGGAGACGCGGAAATCGATCTGTCGGCCCTTGATCGCCACCTTGAAGCGGCCGTCCTGCGGAACGCGCCGCTCGGCGATGTCGAGTTCCGCCATCACCTTGATGCGGGACACCACCTGCTCGGCCACTTCCACCCCCTGCAC
>DASTHR010000398.1:0-4965 GCA_035718105.1 Burkholderiales bacterium | reverse complement strand
CCTCGTTGGTACCCTTCATGCGCACCACCAGCGGCACCGACAGATTCACCTCGCGCGCCGCGGCGACCACCCCGGCGGCGATGGTGTCGCACTTCATGATGCCGCCGAAGATGTTCACCAGGATGCCTTTCACCTTGGGATTGGACAGCATCAGCTTGAACGCCTCCGTCACCTTCTCGGTGGTGGCGCCGCCGCCCACGTCCAGGACGTTGGCGGGCTCGGCGCCGTAGAGCTTGATGGTGTCCATGGTGGCCATGGCCAGGCCCGCGCCGTTCACCAGGCAGCCGATGTTGCCGTCCAGCGAGATGTAGGACAGGTCGAACTTGGAGGCCTCGATCTCGGCGGGGTCCTCCTCGTCCAGATCGCGCATCTCCACGATGTCGGGGTGACGATAGAGGGCGTTGGAGTCAAAGTTCATCTTCGCGTCCAGCGCCACCACCCGCCCGTCGCCGGTGACAATCAGGGGATTGATCTCGGCCAGGGAGGCATCGGTGTCCCAGAACGCCTTGTACAGGCCCTGCAGCACGGCGCGGCCCTGGGCCACGGAGCCTTCGGGGATGCCGATCTTGCGCGCCACGTCATCGGCGTCGGCGTCCTTGAGCCCGGTGGCAGGGTCCACGAACACCTTGTGAATCTTCTCGGGCGTGTGGGCCGCCACTTCCTCGATGTCCATGCCGCCCTCGGAGCTGGCCATGAGGCAGACCTTCTGCGTCACGCGGTCCACCACCATGCCGACGTAGAGTTCACTCCTGATATCGGCGCCCTCCTCCACCAGGAGGCGGCGCACCTTCTGCCCCTCGGGACCGGTCTGGTGGGTCTTCAACTGCATGCCCAGGATCTGGCCCGCGTAGGCCTGCACATCGTGCAGCGATTTCGCCACCTTCACGCCGCCGCCCTTGCCGCGGCCGCCGGCGTGGATCTGGGCCTTCACCACCCACACGCTGCCACCGAGCTTCTTCGCCGCCTCCACCGCCTCGTCAACGCTGAAGCAGGGATAGCCGCGCGGCGTGGCGACACCATACTTGCGCAGGATTTCCTTGCCCTGGTACTCGTGAATTTTCATCGCTTCCCCTATGGTTCCCGGCCGATCGCCGTGGACACGGCGCGGCCGACATTGCGGACCTTGATCAAGAAGAAAGTCGGATCACCCCGCGGCCCGGCGAAAACATAACGCTACCCGCGTATACGCGGAACGCTCCGCCAGCCGGGCCCAAAAACGGGGTGCATAAGTATAACCGAACTACCCATCAGCCGGACTTATCCCCGGCCGGGAATCTCGGAAGAACCCCTACGCGGGCGCGGGGGCCCTTCAGGGGTTCATTGGGCTCAGGCGGCGTCGGAGCGGGGTTTGTACCAGCGGGGGAAGTACTGCTGGACCATGGAACCCTCACTGTCCCAGGCGTGGCAGCCCTCGATGTGGAAAGGTTTGCGGGCGGGATCCTGGTGTGAATACAGGTGCTGGGCCAAGGTCTGGTAGGCCGCCGTGGCAACGGACCAGAGCAGTTCGGTGACGTGGGTGCAGCCGCGGGTGCCGCCCAGCAGTTCGGAGACGCGCTTGCGAAAACCGGGCCCGATGCTGAGGCCCACCAGGCAGGAGTAATCCGGGCCGATCTCGTCGCAGGTGCCCGCAAAGGGCACGCCGACCATTCGGGCCTCGGCCTCGTGGATTTTCAGGTTCTCGTCCACGGCGATCCGCAGCCACATGTCGTGGATGGGGCGCCCCGCCGGACGCACCCCTGCCACATGTTCGAAGTCGTGGTCCTTGACGTCGCACAGGTGGCCTTCGATGTCCCACAGGCCGTCGCTGCGCTGATAACCCTCGATGCGGACCGCCCGGGTATGGAGCCGGGTGCGGGACAGGGGAGAGACCGGAACACTCATTGCAAGTACATGAAAAGTTAGGCTTGTGCAGCGTTTGCTGCGATGCGGCAAACACTACTTTACCGGTCAGGAACCGGGGACGCAACCCGCCGTTTCCGCGGCGCCAAGCCACCGGTACCGGAAAGCCGGACCCTGGCAAAACGGCCCGGCCCGCATGCGTCGCTCCCTCCGCCGCCGCGCGTTGTCCCAACCACGACGCGGTAGTAGATTGGCCGGACTGGCCGCGCGCCCCCTGCTGGATTGATACGCTCACATGCCTCACTACGATGATCTGGACCGCGAGGAACTGATTCGCCTGCTGCGCGAGTCCGACGCCTCCTCGCGGCACGGCAATGCGGACCACCAGGCATCGCGCCAGGGCGAGGAAGTGCTCCGCGTTGCCGCGGAGGCGGCGCGTCAGCGCAGCGAGGAACTGGCCGCGTTGCTGGACGCCTTGCCGGCCTATGTCTGGATCAGCAGCGACGCCGACTGCCGGGTGATCACCGGCAACCGCGCGGCCAACGAAATGGTCGGGGTCGTCCCCGGGGCGAACGTGTCCCAGAGCGTGGTGGCGGAGGGCAAGGCGCACTACCTGCGCCAGTTGAAAGCCGATGGCACCGAATACCGTCCCGACGAACTGCCGCTGCAACGCGCCATCGCCACCGGGCAGCCGGTGCGCGACGCCTACATTGATTTCCGCCTTCCCGGCGGCCGGCGCGTGGAGGCCCTGGGCAACGCGTCCCCGGTGTTCGATGCCTCGGGCGCGGTGCGAGGCGCCGTGGCGGCGCTCTTCGACATCGGCGCCCTCAAGGAGGCCGAGTCGGCCCTGCGGCGCCAGCGCGAATTGCTGGAAACGGTGGTCAGCCACATGCCGGCGGCCTTGACCCTGATACGGGGGAGTGACCTGCGGGTGCGCCTGGTCAACCCGGCCTACCAGGCCATCGCGCCCGGCAAGGAAATGCTGGGCAAGACCCTCGACGAACTCTGGCCGGAAACCGGCCAGAACTTCACCGCGATCTGTCGCCGGGTGCTGGAGACCGGGGAGCCGCATCAGGTGGTGGACGAACTGAACATGATTCGACGCCACCCGGATGGCCCCCTGGAGCCGGCCTATTTCAGCTGGTCGCTGCATCGAGTCCGGCTGCCGGGTGAGGAAGGCTGGGGACTGCTGAACGCGGCCTGGGAAACCACCGAGCGCAAGCTCGCCGATGCCGCGCTGCGGCGGAGCCGGGAGGACATGGACCGCGCCCAGGAGGTCGGACTGATCGGCTGGTGGCGCCTCGACACCCGGCGAAACCAGCTCACCTGGTCGGCGCAGAACTACCATATCTTCGGCGTTGCCGTGGGATCGCCCCTCACCTATGAGTCCTTCCTGGAGATCGTCCACCCCGAGGACCGGGCCTACGTGGACAGCCAGTGGAAGGCGGGGCTTGCTGGCGCGCCCTACGACGTCGAACACCGCCTGCTGGTCGGCGGGCGGGTGAAGTGGGTGCGCGAGAAGGCATTCCTGGAATTCGATGGGGACGGATCCCTGCTGGGCGGCTTCGGCATCACTCAGGACATCACCGAGCGCAAGGCGGCCGAGACCGCCCTGCGGGAGAGCGAGGCGAGGTTTCAGCTCGCCTCGGAGATCGGGCGCTCCGGCACCTGGGACTGGGACGTCGCGAGCGGAGAGGTCGTATGGTCCCGCGGCCACTTCGAGATTCTGGGCTACCACCCGGGGGAGGTGACGCCGAGCTACCGCGCATGGGCCGACCGCGTGCACCCCGCCGATCTGCCGGAGGTCGAGCAGGAGATCCGCCGCACCATGGCCGCCCACGCCGACTACGGCCGCGAATTCCGGGTCGTGTGGCCCGACGGGAGCACCCACTGGATCAGCGCCCGCGCCCGCTACGAGTATGGCCCCGACGGGGCGTGCCGGCGCATGCTGGGCGTCATGGCCGACGTCACCGAACTCAAGGAAGCCGAACACCGGGCGCGCGAGCTGAACGCGCGGCTCGCCGCACTGCTCGCGGAGCGGACGCGCCTGATCGAAACGCAGGCGGCGCACCTGCGCGAACTCGCCGTCGAGCTCACCCAGGCCGAGCAACGCGAGCGGGAGCGGCTCTATGAGCTGCTGCATGACGAGGTGCAGCCGCTGCTGGTCGGGGCGCGGCTCAAGCTGAGCGGGCTCGACAGGCGCTCGAGGATCGAGGCCTGGGTCGGCAGCGCCGCCGAGGTGCGGTCCCACATCACGGCGGCGCTCGACACCGCGCGATCGCTCAGCCTGGAGCTCAACCCGCCGCTGCTGCGCAGGGAAGGCCTGGCGGCCGCGCTGGGTTGGCTGAGCCGCTGGGTAAAGGACCACCACGGGCTTGACGTGAGGCTGGAGTGCGACGCGGACGCCGAGCCGGCGGATGGCGCGGCGCGGCTCCTGCTGTTCAAGGCCGTTCGCGAGCTGCTCCTGAATGTCGCCAAGCATGCGCGAACCGACACTGTAAGCGTGGAGATGAAGGCGATTCCCCGCCGGATGATGCAGATCACGGTGGCGGACCAGGGCGTGGGCTTTGATGCCGCGGCACACGCCGGCGGCCGGGACGCCCAAAGCGGCTCCGGGCTCTACGACATCGAGCGGCGGCTCGGCATGATCGGCGGCGGCATGGAGATCACCAGCAGTCCCGAACGGGGGACGACCATTCGCCTGTCGGCGCCCCTGGTGATCCGCCCTTCCGGAATCACCGGCGCGCGGGAGCCCGCGCCGCGGCGCGGAACCCCCAAGGCGGACCGGCCCGGCGGAGACGAGGCGCTTTCAGCCGGCGACAACGGCGAACGGCCGGGCTGAAGCCGCCGGACTTGCGTTACGCTTCCCCGTCGGGGAGGCGGCTCGCGCTAGCGTCCGGCCCTGGCGCCCGCCGAGCGCGGCGCCGCCAGTTCCCCGCCGCGGCTCACTCGCACCGCGCAGTACTTGAATTCCGGGATCTTGGCGAAGGGGTCCAGCGCCGGGTTGGTGAGCAGGTTCGCCGCCGCCTCGTGGTAGCAGAAGGGGATGAACACCGCCCCCTCGGGGATGCCGTCGTCGGCGCGGGCGTACAGGGTGTCCTGGCCGCGCCGCGAACTCACCGTGAT
>DASTHR010000397.1:0-6043 GCA_035718105.1 Burkholderiales bacterium | reverse complement strand
AAAAGAAACGCCGTCGTTCCAGAGTGCTGAAATCCAGGAAGCCGAGGTTCACCGGCTTCTTCAACTTGTAGGCGTAATCCCCGGTGAGAAGTACCCAGGAGATATGGGTTTCCACCAGGCCCAGGTTCCTCACCGGGTGCGGGAAGGCGGCGGGCCGCAGCAGGGCTGCGATAAAGGGCGACACGCTTGTCCCCCGGCGAAAGCCGGGCGCCGGGCGCGGGCGATTTACTCGCCGCGGACCAGCAGCACGGGGCTGCGCGCGATGCGCACCACGCCCTCGGCAACGCTGCCGAGTATCAGGTGATCAATGCCACGGCGGCCATGGGTCCCCATGACAATGAGGTCGGCGTTCCAGCCTGCCGCGTCATCGGCGATGCAGCGGGCGATGCGCTGCATGCCCGCACTCACGGTTCCCGTCTCGGGGGTGATGCCTTCCCTGCGCGCTGTCGCCTCCGCATCCGCGAGGACGGCCTTGCCGGACTCCTGCAGCACGCTTTCGAGATCGATCTGGCCTTCCGTGGCCCAGGCCTGGACCGACTCCACGACGTAGATGAGGCGCAGTTGCGCACCCTGCTCCCGGGCCAGCCCGACAGCATGGCGCAGCGCCGTCAGGGAAGTGCCGCTGCCGTCCACCGGTACCAGAATCCGCTTGTACATACCGCCTCCTTGGGGTCGAAAATGTCCGCAGATGGTGCCGCCGGCACAGGGACGCGTCAATCCTGCCGGTAGTCCAGCGGCCAGCGCCGGGACACGTAATCGAGCAGATTGCGATCCACCGCGGGCGAGCCGTAGCTCCAGACCGCGTCGTCGCGCCGGAACTTGTTGAGTTTCTTCTGGCGGATGAGCACCGGTCCCGTGGAAAGCTCCGCCTCACCGTAGGCAGCGGCCTCAACGGCGGCGTCAGGCTCGTGCGGAAAGACCAGCCACTCGCTGGAGAACTGGAACTGCAGCCGCTCCAGTTCGTGGCACAGGCTATCCTCCACCGGAATCGGCTCCGCAAGGGGGGGCTGGCGATGGGTGTAATCGCGGGTCCATCCGCCGTAGAGATCATGTCCATCAGTCGCCAGCAGCCGGGTGCCGCCGCCCGCGTAAAAGCTCTCCACCAGGAAATAGGCGCAGGAGAGTTCGGTGGCCCTTGAGCCGCACCACCACCCGAATACATCGTCGTTTCTGGCATACCAGGCCACCGCGCACAGGAGTCCGGCGCCGCGGGGCGCATAGGCAAAAAACACGGAAGGGGTATTCATGATTCCGGAATTCTAAAGTGATTGACCGGAAAAGTCGCAGGGTCCCGCCGGTAGTCCATACAAATATAGGATGGGCAGGGGAGGAAGCGGCCCTTCCGGGTTTCTTTGGCATCGCGGGATGCAGGCCGCGGGGCCGCGCGGTCGGACCGGGGAAAGGCCCGGTGCCGCTCTGCGTCGCGAGGGGCGGAGAAATGCCTTGCTGATTTGATCCAGGTCAACTTGGCCCTGGCTTTGGCGGTGCAAGCTTGCGCAAGCTGCACCGTGGCTCGAGAGCGCAGGGGAAAGTCGTTCAGCGCCGTGGCGATTCCGGTGAAGCCGAGAACCAGATGGGGCACCGCAACGGGGAGGGGAAGGGCCGCCTGAGGGCGGCCCTTCCTTTTTTGCGGGTCGCCCGTGCCTAACCGTTGCCGCCGGAGAGTTCACGGCCGAGGCGCAGCGTCTGCTCCACCAGGAACTCCAGGTCCTCCCGCCGGGTGCGGTGATTGGTGATGGCGACGCGCAGGGCGTAGCGATTGTTCAGGGTGGTGCTCGACGGGGCAGCGGCGCCGCTTTCCTGCATTCGCAGCAGGATTTCGCGGTTGATATCGTCCACGGTCCGCGCGTCCTGGCCCGGCTGGCGAAAACGGAAACAGACGACATTCAGCGGTACCGGGGCGAGACGCTCGAGTTCGGGGCTGGCGTCCACGAGACGGGCAAGATGGCGTGCCTGCTCGACGTTCTGCCGGATCAGGCGACCCAGCTTGCGGATGCCGTGCTCCTTGATCGCGAACCACACCTTGAGCGCACGGAAGCCCCGGGAAAGTTCGGGCCCGTAGTCCGAGTACCAGGTCGTTCCCGCCGCAAGGCCGCGCCGGTGGCGGGTGAGGTAATCCGCTTCCACGGCGAAGGTCCGGCGCTGGGCCTCGGCGTCCCGGACCAGTACGCAGCCCACCTCGTAGGGCAGGTACATCCACTTGTGCATGTCGAAGGCCAGCGAGTCCGCGCGCTCCATTCCCTCGAGCAGGGGACGCAGATCCGGGGAGAGCGCGGCCAGGGCGCCAAAGGCCCCGTCCACGTGGAACCAGAGTCCCTCCCGCGCGCTGATGGCGGCAAGGCGGGACAGGTCGTCAATGGCACCGGTATTGGTGGTGCCGGCGGTGCCGATGACGCACACCGGCTGATGTCCCGCGGCGCGGTCCTTCGCGATGGCGCGTTCGAGCGCGGCGGGATCGATACGAAACTCCTCGTCCACCGGAATTCGGCGCAGGGAATCACCGCCCAGGCCCAGCAGTTCCACCGCCTTCCGGATCGAGCTGTGGGCCTCCACGGAGGCGTAGAGGGTGAGGCTGCGGGGTTGTTGCTGCAGCCCCAGGCGGCGCAGGTCGAATCCGGCGCGCTCGCCGCGTGCCACCGCCAGCCCCACCAGGTTTGCCATGGAGGCCCCGCTCACAAGTATGCCGCCGGCTTGCGCCGGATAACCCAGCATCGCCTTGCACCAGGCCAGCACCTGCGCTTCCACGTGGTTGGCGGCGTGCTCAGCGCCGCCCAGGTTGGGGTTGAGCCCGGCGGCGAGCATCTCCGCAAGCATCCCGGAGACCGTGCCGCTGCCAATGACCCAGGCCCAGAACCGGGGATGGATGTTGCCCATGGGATGGGGCAGTATCCAGCGCGCGAACTCCTCGTAGGCTTGCGTCGCTCCCTCGGGCTCCAGGGGCAGGGGCCGGCTCAGGGCTTCCCTCACGGCGTCGGGCAGGGGCTGCCATACCGGGCGCTCGCGCAGCGTGCGCAGATAGTCCAGCATGTCGTCCAGCATGCGGTGGGAGAGGGCGCGCGTTTCCTCCCAGTCCGTGGGATCGAGGGATTCCTCGGGAAATTTTTCGTCGCGCGGGTTCATGGTTTCGGATGCCTGCGGCGGTCCACAGGGTAACATATGGGCTTCGTCCACGAATCTGCCCGTTCCCTGTCCTTGCCGCTTTCCGGACTGCCCGAGGTCACGCCCGCGGATCCCGAACTTGCCCGGTGCTTTTCCGCCGCCGGCGCGCTGGCCCGCGCGGTGCCCGACTTCCGTCCCCGGGCGCAGCAACTGGAAATGGCGCAGGCGGTGGCGCAGGCGATTGCCTCCCATGGAGTGCTGGTGGCGGAGGCGGGCACCGGCACGGGCAAGACGTTTGCCTACCTCGTTCCGGCGCTGCGTTCCGGCGGCAAGGTCATCGTCTCCACCGGAACCAAGACCCTGCAGGATCAGCTGTTCAGCCGCGATATCCCGATGGTGAAGGAGGCGCTGGGCTTGCCGGCCCGGGTGGCGCTGCTCAAGGGGCGGTCCAACTATGTCTGTCACCATCACCTGCAGCGCGCGCTCCAGGAGGGACGCTTCGCGAGCCGGCGCGACGTGATCCACCTGCACCTGATTGATCAGTACGCCCGGGCGACCACGAGCGGCGACCGCACCGGGCTCTCCGACGTGCCCGAGGATGCCGCGGTGTGGCCGGCGGTGACCTCCACCCGCGATAACTGCCTCGGTTCCGAGTGCGCCTTCCACAAGGACTGCTTTGTCATCGCCGCGCGCAAGCAGGCCATGGACGCCGACGTGGTGGTGGTGAACCACCACCTGTTCTTTGCCGACGTGATGCTGCGCGACGAGGGCGTGTCCGAGCTGCTGCCGGCCTGCAACACGGTGATTTTCGACGAGGCCCACCAGTTGCCGGAGACGGCGAGCCTGTTTTTTGGCGAGTCGGTCTCCACCTCCCAGCTCCTTGATCTGGCGCGCGACAGCCGGGCCGAGGGCATCGCGTCCGCGCGGGACTTCACCGCGCTGCCGGATGCGGCGGCGGCCCTGGAAAAGGCGGCGAAGGATTTCCGCCTCGCCGCCGGAGACGACGCCCAGCGGCAGCCGGCCCACGCCGCGCTGCGCCGCAGGGAATTCGCCGACGCCCTGGCGGAGGCGGCGGACCGGCTGGGGGACCTGGGGGAGTTGCTGGCCTCCCAGGCGGAGCGCTCCGCCGCGCTCGCCAACTGCGCCGAGCGCGCGGCGGAGATCGCGGCGCGGATCGGGCGCTGGCGGGAGGGGGAGGCGGAGGGCATGGTGCGCTGGGTGGAGACCTACAGCCAGTCCCTGCAGCTCAATGCCACGCCACTTTCAGTGGCGGATGTGTTCCGCCGCCAGCTGGAGGGCTCCCCGAGAGCCTGGGTCTTCACCTCGGCGACGCTCTCGGTGCGGGGCGATTTCGGCCACTACTGCGGTGAACTGGGGCTGGAGGCGGCGGTCACCCGCTGCTGGGACAGCCCCTTCGACTATGGGCGACAGGGGGTGTTGTATGTCCCCGAGGGCCTGCCCGATGATCCCAACTCCGAAGGCTACACCGAGGCGGTGGTGGCGGCGGCGCTGCCGGTGCTGCGGGCGAGCCGCGGTCGCGCGTTCCTGCTGTTCACCAGCCTGAAGGCGATGCGCCGCGCCCACCGGCAGCTCGATGAGGCGTTCCGGCGGGAGGGGCTGGCCTTCCCCATCCTGCTGCAAGGCGAGCTGCCGCGCAGCCGCATGCTGGAGTTGTTCCGCAATCAGGGTAACGCCGTGCTGGTGGGCAGCCAGACGTTCTGGGAGGGCGTGGACGTGCGCGGACCCGCGCTTTCGGTGGTGGTGATCGACAAGCTGCCGTTCGCTTCCCCCGACGATCCGGTGCTGGCGGCGCGGGTGGACCGCATGAACCGCGAGGGGCGCAACGCCTTCATGGACTACCAGCTTCCCCACGCCATCATCACCCTGAAGCAGGGCGCCGGGCGGCTAATCCGCGACGAGAACGACCGCGGGGTGCTGATGATCTGCGACCCGCGCCTGATCGCCAAGGGCTACGGCCGCCGCATCTGGCAGAGCCTGCCGCCCATGCGCCGGAGTCGCGACCTTGCCGCAGTAACGGACTTTCTGGAAAGCGAGTGCGGCTGAACTGGCGCAGCCGCCACCTTGTGGCGTATGCTACGTCCCCATGAACGAAGATCAGAAGACAGCGGCGCAAGTGCCGCCCGAGGTCGAGGAACTGCTCAAGGACCTGCGGCGCTACATCGCGGAGAGCAAGGACGACTGGGAGAAGCGGCGCGAGCTGCTGGACCGGATCAACGCCGTTCTCCCCGGCGGCGAAATGGAGATGTTCATTGCGGCGGTGCGAGAGATGGGCCGCATGGGCACGAATTACGCGAACATGGTCCAGACCTTCAACCAGCTGTTCGCGACCCAGCAGGTTGGTAATCAGTTCGCCGAACTGCTTTCCCGCGGTTTCGGAACGCCCAATCCCTTCCTCGGCGCCAGCATGGCGCCCAACGCTTTCGATTACTGGCGTCAGCTTTCCGATTTCATGACCGCCCAGACGCGGTCGTTCACCTCGCCGGACAACAAGTAGCGCAGTCCTGCCTCAGACGGCTGCCCGGGCCGGCTTGCGCCGGGAGGGGGGCTGATCGGCCACGGGCACCGCCCACAGGTCGTGGGCGTCCGATTGCGTGACCTCCACCTGAAGCAACTCCCCGGCCTGCAGCCGGCGGCGGCTTTCCACGTAGACCACGCCGTCGATCTCGGGTGCGTCCGCGTGGGAGCGGGCGATGGCACCGTGCTTGTCCGCGCGGTCCACCAGCACCGCGAGCGTACTGCCGACCCGCGCCGCCAGCCGCGATGCGCTGATGCGCTCCTGAAGCGCCATCAGCCGGTGGCGCCGCTCTTCCTTTATTTCCTCCGGCACTGCACCGGGCAAGGCATTGGCGGCCGCCCCTTCCACCGGCGAGTAGGTGAAGCAGCCCACGCGGTCCAGCCGCGCATCCTCGAGGAAGCGTAACAG
>DASTHR010000396.1:0-5064 GCA_035718105.1 Burkholderiales bacterium | reverse complement strand
GCTCATGGCCGCCTCGTCCAGGCTGCGCGTGATGCGTTGCATGGCGCTTTCGATGGGGTTGAAACCCACCGCCATGAAACGCGCGATGTAGGCAACCAGCATGGCGAACAGCGTGCCCTGGATCAGCAGGCCCGGCTTGATGCCCAGCAGCCGCTCCCCGGCGCTCACCAGCGCATTGTCCAGCCAGGCGATGGGGATGAAGATGCCCACCGCCAGCACTGCCCCAGGCAGCGCATAGCCCAGCGTCGCCGTGCGCAGGGCCAGGCGCGTCGGCGTGTCGCTGCATTGCCGCCCGGCATAGCCGAGCAGCACGGCGATGGACACCGTCAGGCCAGCGGCGCCGGCGGAAAGTGCCAGGGAGTGCCAGGCAAACTCGAGGTAGCGGCTGTCGAGGTCCATCTGCACCACGCCGGCGGTCCACCATGCGAGTTGCGCCGCAGGCACCACGAAGCCGGCGAGCAGCGTGACCAGCGCGAGGCCGAACGCGGCCCAGCGCCCGGCGCCCGCGAGCCGCACCCGCTCAAGGCGGGCCCCGGGGCGGCCCTCGGCGTAGCGCATGCGGGCCCGCGACTGCTGCTCGAGAAGCAGCAGCGCGAAGGCGACGACGATGAGAATGGAGGCGAGCTGGGACGCGGCCTGCAGCGAGAACAGGGCGAACCATGCCTTGTAAATGGCGGTGGTGAAAGTGTCGTAGTTGAACACCGCCACGGTGCCGAAGTCGGCGAGTGTTTCCATCAGCGCCAGCATCATCCCGCCGGCGATCCAGGGACGGGCCATGGGCAGTGCCACCCGGAAGAAGCCCTGGAGGCGGCTCAGCCCCAGGGACTGGGCCGCCTCCAGGGCGCGGCGGCCCTGGGTCAGGAAAGCGTTGCGCGCCAGGAGATAGACATAGGGATACAGGGCAAGTGTCATCACCACGGTGACGCCAAGCCGTCCCCGTACCCTGGGAAACCAAAGGCCCGGGCCCAGCCACTCCCGCAGCGCGCTCTGGACGGGTCCGGAAAAATCCAGCAGGCCTATGAACACAAAGCCCGAGACATAGGCGGGAATGGCCATGGGCAGCAGCAATGCCCAGGAGAAGAATTTCCGTCCCGGGAACTCGCACACGGCGGTGAGCCAGGCGAGGGAGATCCCCACCACCGCGGTGCCGGCGGCGACTCCCAGTGCCAGCCAGAAGGTGTTGACCACCAGTTCCGCCAGGGTGGTTTCCACCAGATGCTTCCAGACGTCGCCGGCGGGAGCCAGAAACGAGGAAATGACCACCGCCACCGGCAACATGACCGCGGCGGCGACGGCAAAAGGCGCGACGCGCCACCAGCCCCCGGACCCCCGGAGGCGGCGGCGCGTCGCCGGCAGTGGAGATGCCCTAGCCGCCGCTTCTGCCATTAAAACCCGCTTCCATTACTTGTAGCCGGCCCGATCCATCAGTTTCACCGCCGCGGCCTGCAGTTCGCCGGCCTTGGCCACGTTCACCGGATTCTGCTTGAAGGGGCCCCAGGCGGCCACCACCGCGTCCGGTTTCACCTCGGCATTCACGGGAAACTCCATATTCACGTCGGCGAACAGGTTCTGCGCGGCGGGGGAGGACAGGAACTCGATCAGCTTGACAGCCTCGGCCTTGTGCTTGGCGTGTCGGGTGACGCCGGCGCCGGAAACGTTCACGTGCACGCCGCCGGCCTGCTGGTTGGCCCAGAAGAGGCCCAGCGGCAGCTTGGGATTCTTCTCCATCAGGCGGCCATAGTAGTAGGTATTCACCAGGGTCACGTCGCACTGCCCGGCGGCCACCGCCTCCATGGCCTTGGTGTCGTCGGGGAAGGGATCGGTGGCGAGGTTGGAAACCCAGCCACGGACGATCTGTTCGGTCTTCGCCTCTCCATGCTCGGCGATCATCATGGCCACGAGGGACTGGTTATACACCTTCTTCGAGGTGCGCAGGCACAGCCGGCCCTTCCACTTCGGGTTTGCGAGATCCTCATAGGTGGACAGGTCCGCCCGCTTCACCTTCTGGGTGTTGTACACCATGGTGCGGGCGCGCACGGACAGGCCGAACCACTGGTTCTTAGGATCCTTCAGGTGGGCCGGCACGTTCTTCGCCAGCACGGCCGAATCCACGGGCTGCAGCAGGCCCTCGTTGGCCGCCTCCCATAGATTTCCGGCATCCACGGTGATCAGGACGTCGGCCGGGGTGTTGGCGCCCTCCGCCTTGAGCTTCTGGAGCAGGGCGCCTTCCTTGTCGGTCACGAACTTGACCTTGACCCCGGTCTGCTTGGTGAAGGCGTCGAACATGGGCTTGATCAACTGCTCGACGCGGGCCGAATACACGACGACTTCCTGGTCCGCGGCGGCTGGTGCTGCGGGCGCAAGGCAGGCGAGGAGGGTGGTCAGCAGGGCAATGCGGTTCTTCATCGGTGTGGGTCTCCTGACAAATACGAATTCAGTTTTGAAACATGATTTCATGAATGAGAACTAATCACAATACTGTAGATAAACTTGATTCATTGGTCATGGTATTGAAGTTTAGTAAAAGCATCGGATTAAATTCTATCACTTGAGTTTACAAATGAGAAGCATTATCGTTATAGACTTTGAAGCAATGCAATTTATTCTCATCTGAAAGGATGGATATGCGGGCGTTACTGGTGGGAGCCGATCGGCTGGGCAACATCCCCGAAGTCCTGGCCAACCATGGGATCAGGGTCGTGGGTCACGTTTCGGGGCGCAATCCGGCGCACCAGCGGCGCATGGGTGACTCCGGACGCCAGGCCGACCTCATGATCCTGTTCACCGACTTCCTGGGGCACAACGTGATGAAGCAGTTCCGCGACCTGGCGGGGCGCCAGGGGATGCGGGTGCTGGCCTGCCGGCGATCCGTGGCCTGCCTGGTGAGCTCACTTGCCGGACTGGGGCTTGCCGCTCCATCGCAAATGGCCTGCGCGAAATGCACCCTGCGTGGCGGGAGTGTCTGAGCGGTTCGGTTTGCGTAGACCTCGGGGAGCGTCGGTCGGGTTGCGCGGGCCGAAACGCCCGGCAAACCCGAAAGGGCCGCCCGGGCGGATTCAGTGGGCCGTGCCGGCCGGCATTTCCGAGAACTTGAGCTCCGTGGACAACCGCCCTTCGAACCAGGCGTCGAAGCTCACCTCTCCGGGCGCCTGCCACACCCGAAAGCCGGACTGGGCGGTTGGCTGGATCCGCTCGAATCGGATGCGTGGGCTCTCGATGAGAACGTCCATGGAGACGTGCATCGGGTAGTAGCCGTCCAGAAACTTGCGCATGAAGGGGCCGTTCTTCAGCGACCAGGTTCCGTCCAGGTTGTCGTGCAACGCGCGGCTTGCCGCGCTGATGCAAAGCCAGGCGCCGGGGCCCACGTCCTGCAGTTGCACCGAGTTCCCCTCCACCCACGCCCGGCCGATCCCGTGCTGGTAGGTGATTTCCAGCCCGCGGGTGCGCTCGCGGCTGAACATGATCTGCGCCGCCGGCACGCGGTCCAGATTCTGGTGGCACTGGATCAGCTGCGCCCAGCCGTCCCTCAGCGTCGAGTCCCCGATCACGATCAGATTGTGGTGGTGGTGCACCGGTTTGGCGGGGGTCACGGCAAGAAACCTGAGCTCCCCCTCGTTCACCTCGGCGGCGCTTTTTTCCGGCGGCGCGTCGAACCACCTCTCGAGTTCCTCCCGCGACGGAGGTTCCGCGCCCAGCCCCGGGGGCAGACAAAACAGCGCCACCAGCATCCCGGCGGCAGCGATCGGGCGGTGCGACATGGGTGGAATCTAGCCCCTGACGCGACGCCTGTAAACCCTCCCCGTGGTGCGGCTCGCGGGCATTCGGTCTATGATTGCATGGGATTTTTCTCTGGAGGAGGCATGTCATGGCGGACAACCCCAACGCGGAAATGAGCAACGAGAGCCTGCGCGCGGCCATCAGCGAATCGGTGGAGGAAGGCATGGACATTCGCGAGCGCGTGCGCGACCTGACGCTGCAGGCCATTCGCAGTCGGCGGCTGGACCCCGACGAGGTGCGCCAGATCATGCGCGCCGCCACCGAGGGCGTCACCCTGGGCCTGGAGGGCCGCGGGGCCGACGTGCGCTCGGCGCTGGCAGACGCGGTGAAGGGCATGGATGAGGCATTCATGAAATCGGCCGAGGCGGGACGCCTCGCCCTCGAGGAACTCACCGCGCGCGCCAGGGACTTCTCCGAGACCGAGCTCAAGCAGGCCCTGGCGAACATGAAGAAGATGGAGGAGGACTTCATGGCCACGCTGCAGCAGGTGGCGCAGACCGCGCGGCCCGTGGTGCGGACGCAGATGGACGACCTGCTCAATCACATGCGGCGCAGCGGCACTGACACCGGCATGAAGGTGGCGAGCACCATAAGCGAGTTCGCCCATCGCATGGCCCAGGCGCACATCGATTCGCGCATCGCCGGGCTGGAGGCTGCGCGCGAGCTTTCGGCCCGCTGGGTGGAGATGACCAGCGGCTTTCTCGCGGGCCTGGCGGAGGCGCTGCGCCGCGACGACACGAAGTGATGCTGGTCGAAACCTTCCACATCGTGCGGGATCTTTCGCGCCTGCACGAAATCACCTCGGCCCTGATTCGCTACGGCGGAGGGGACCTGGTGCGCGCGCTGGGTCTCGGCAGCCTGGTGGAGAGCGCGGGGCGCATCCTGCACTGGCAGGAGAACGCCGAGGTGCGCGCGCTGGAGCCGGCGGTGCGCGCGCGCCGGGCGCTCGAGGATCTCGGGCCCACTTTCGTGAAGCTGGGGCAGGTTCTGGCAACCCGCGTGGATGTATTTCCCCCCAACTGGATCGCGGAATTCGAGAAGCTGCAGAGCGCGGTGCCGGCGGTCCCATTCGATGAACTGCGCGCCGGGGTGGAGCAGGCCCTGGGATGGCCGCTGCAGGAAGTGTTCCGGGAAGTGGAAACCGTGGCTTTCGCCGCCGCTTCCATCGCGCAGGTGCACCGCGCCAGGCTGCCGGACGGCACACCGGTCGTGCTCAAGATCCGCCGCCCGGGAATCGGCCCGCGGATCGAGGCGGATCTGCGCATCGTCGGTCATATCGCGCGCCTG
>DASTHR010000395.1:0-4644 GCA_035718105.1 Burkholderiales bacterium | reverse complement strand
AGCGCGAACACCTCCTTCGGATCCACGTCGCCCACCACCACCAGCACCGCGTTGTTCGGCGCGTACCAGCGCTCGTACCAGTCGCGGGTATCCTGCACCGTCATGCTCTCCAGATCGGTCATCCAGCCGATGATGGGGTTGCGGTAGGGATGCACCTGGAACGCCGTGGACCTGAGCTTCTCGTAGACGAGGGCGTGCGGCTGGTCGTCGGTGCGCAGGCGCCGCTCCTCCATCACCACGTTGATCTCCTTCGCGAACTCTTCGGCGGACAGCACCAGATTCTGCATCCGGTCAGCCTCCAGTTCGAAGGAAACCGGCAGACGGGACTTTTCGAGTTGCTGGAAATAGGCGGTGTAGTCCTGGCCGGTAAAGGCGTTGTCCCGCCCCCCCGCGGCGGCGATGATGCGGGAGAACTCGCCGGAAGGCACCTTGCTCGTGCCCTTGAACATCATGTGCTCGAGCACGTGGGCCACTCCGGTGGTGCCGTTCACCTCGTCCATGGCGCCGGCCCGGTACCAGATCTGGGACACGACCACCGGCGAGCGGTGGTCTTCCTTCACGATCACCTTGAGGCCGTTGGAGAGCTTGTGCACGTGGGGATTGGCCGCGGCGGGCGCGGCGACAAGCGCAAGTCCCAGCAGGAGGGCGCCGGCAAACCGGCCTGGCATGAAGCTGCAAATGGTCATTCTCTAGCCCCGGGTTGTTCAATCGGAATACAATTGCGGGCGCCCAGGATCCGGGATTCGGATTCGGAGGGCCCGCTAGTGTACCTGCCTCAGACCACCCCACGTAATGTTAAGTTTCTTCAAGAAGGGCAAGGGCGGCGACAAGGCCACCACCGAGGAAGCACCGGCCGCCCCGGCGGCGGCACCTGCCGCCGCGACTGAGGCGCAGGCACCAGTCGCCGCGGCGCCCGGCGAGAAGGCCGGCTGGGCGGCACGCCTTCGCCAGGGGCTGGCCCGCACCCGCGAGCAGCTTGGCCGCAAGGTCGGCGCGCTGTTCAACGTCCACCGCAAGATAGACGAGGACCTGTACGAGGAGCTGGAGACCATCCTGCTCACCTCGGACGTCGGCGTGGAGGCCACCCGGCATCTGCTGGACGAGTTGCGCCGGCGCGTCCGGCGCGACGCCCTGGACGATGCCCTGCAGCTCAAGCAGGCGCTGCGGGAGGTGCTGACGGAACTGCTGGCGCCGCTGGAGACGCCGCTGGAGCTGGGCAGCCACCAGCCCTTCATCATCATGATGGTGGGGGTCAACGGGGCGGGCAAGACCACCTCCATCGGCAAGCTCGCCCGTTATTTCCAGTCCCAGGGGAAGTCGGTGCTGCTCGCCGCCGGCGACACCTTCCGCGCCGCGGCCCGGGAGCAGCTGATGGCCTGGGGCGAGCGAAACAATGTCACGGTAATCGCGCAGGAGAAGGGCGATTCGGCAGCGGTGATCTTCGACGCCATCAACGCCGCCCGGGCCCGCGGCATTGACGTGGTGATGGCGGACACCGCCGGGCGTCTGGTCACCCAGATGCATCTGATGGACGAAATCAGGAAGGTGAAGCGGGTGATCGACAAGGCCGCGCCCGGCGCGCCCCATGAAGTCCTGCTGGTGCTGGACGCCAACACCGGGCAGAACGCGGTGAACCAGGTAAAGGCATTCGACGACGCCCTGAAGGTCACGGGCCTCGTGGTCACCAAGCTGGACGGCACCGCCAAGGGCGGAGTGCTCGCCGCCATCGCGCGCAACCGCCCGGTGCCGGTGCGCTTCATCGGCGTCGGCGAGGGCATCGACGATCTGAGACCCTTCAGCGCCCGGGAGTTCGTCGAGGCGCTGGTCGAGTGAGCGGCAAGTGCTCAGCGGCAGGCAGTCACTCGAAGGCGCTGCGCCCACTGCCCCCCGGTGTCCGCCCACTGCCCACGGCTCGCATTGTTCATGATCAGCTTCTCCCAGGTCACCAAGCGCTACCCCGGCGGGCATGAGGCCCTGAAGGGGGTGGCGTTCGCCGTGGATGCCGGGGAGATGGTGTTCATCACCGGCCACTCCGGCGCGGGCAAGAGCACGCTGCTCAAGCTGGTGGCGGCGATCGAGCGCCCGACCTCCGGCAGCGTGATCGTGCACGGACAGAACGTCGGCGCCATGAAGGCCAGCGCCATCCCCTACCTGCGGCGCAACCTGGGAATGGTGTTCCAGGACCAGAAACTGCTTTTCGACCGCAGCGTGCTGGAGAACGTGCTGCTGCCGCTGCAGGTGACGGGCTACGAGCGGCGCGACGCGGCCAAGCGCGCCCGCGCGGCGCTGGACAAGGTGGGGCTGCTGGGCCGCGAGCGCGCCCGGCCCATCACCCTTGCCGGCGGGGAGCAGCAGCGCCTGTGCATCGCCCGGGCCATCGTGGCGCGGCCCTCCATCCTGCTGGCCGACGAGCCCACCGCCAGTCTGGACGCAGCCAATGCGGGCGAAATCATGGACATCTTTCGCGCCTTCCACCAGGTGGGCGTCACGGTTCTGATCTCCACCCATGACCAGGCGATGATCGAGCGCCTCAAGCCGCGGGTGATGCGGCTCGAGCACGGAGCGCTGGCCTCGTGAAGCGCTGGCTCACCCAGCATGCCCAGGCGCTTGCCCTGGCATTGCGCAAGTTCTTCAAGGCGCCCTGGAACACCATCGCCAGCCTGCTGGCCATGGGGGTTGCATTCAGCCTGCCGGCGGGCGGGTTCCTGCTGCTGGAGAACCTGGACCGCATCTCTGCTCAAGTCGACAGCGCGCCCCAGATTTCCCTGTTCCTGGCGCTGGACGCCTCCCGGTCCGATCTGACGCAGACGGAGAAGCGGCTGCGCCAGCACCCCCAGGTAAAATCCTTCGAGTTTGTCTCCAGGGACAGGGCCTTGGCCCGGCTGAAGGGCAGCGCGGGCGTTGCGGACGTGGTGGAGAGCCTGGGCCAGAACCCGCTTCCCGACGCGTTCGTGGTGCAGGCCCGGTCCGCCGACGCCGGGACCCTGGAGCAGTTGCGGGCCGAGATGGCCAGGTGGCCGAAAGCCGAGCATGTGCAGCTCGACTCCGCCTGGGCGAAACGCCTCGACGCCCTGCTGCGTTTCGGCCGCCTCGCCGTGGGCATGCTGGCGGTGCTGCTGTCCCTGGGGCTGCTGACCGCCGTGTTCAACACCATCCGGCTGCAGATACTCACCCAGCGGGATGAAATCGAGGTGGCCAAGCTGGTGGGAGCCACCGACGGCTTCATCCGCCGCCCCTTCCTGTACCAGGGTGCCCTGCAGGGCCTGCTGGGCGGGGCCGCCGCCTGGGCGATCCTCGCCGCGGCGCTGTGGCTGCTCAACGGCGCCCTGGCGGAGCTGGCTCAACTTTACGCCGTCAGCCTGCGCCTGGATCACCTCTCGCCCCGCGATACGCTGATTCTGCTGGGGCTCGCATCCGGGCTGGGCTGGATCGGCGCCTGGATGTCCGTCGGGCGCCATCTGTCGGCCATCCAGCCGCGCTGACCCGCCATAACCCCGGAACTTTCTCAAGCGGTTAGCACTCCCAGACAAGGAGTGCTAAAATAGTTTGCGAGTGGAGGAAAAAGTTATTATGGTCAACAGCTTGGCACTACCGGTTCCGACCGCAACGGGCAGTCTGGAAGCGTATATCCAGACCGTCAACCGCTTCCCCATCCTGACCCAGGAGGAGGAAACGCGGCTGGCGCGCCAGTTCCGCGATCAGGACGACCTGGAAGCCGCACGCGAGCTCGTGCTCTCCCACCTGCGGCTGGTGGTCGCCATTGCCCGGGGCTACCTGGGCTATGGCCTGCCCCACGGGGACCTGATCCAGGAAGGCAACATCGGCCTGATGAAGGCGGTGAAGCGCTTCGATCCCGAGCGCGGCGTGCGGCTGGTCACTTTCGCCGTGCACTGGATCCGGGCCGAGATCCACGAATTCATCCTGCGCAACTGGCGGCTGGTGAAGATCGCCACCACCAAGGCGCAGCGCAAGCTGTTCTTCAACCTGCGCAGCCTGAAGAAGGAATTGGGCGCCATGTCCTCGGCCCAGGTGGATTCCATGGCCCGGCAACTCGATGTCAGCGCCGGAGACGTGCGGGAGATGGAAACCCGCATGGGTGGCCACGATCTTGCGCTGGAACCCCAGGGCGACGGCGACGAGGAATCCTTCGCCCCCATCGCCTATCTCACCGACGGCCGCGAACCATCCCAGGAACTGGAGGAAGCGCAGTCGGAGCGGCTTCAGACCGAAGGCCTGAGGCAGGCCCTGGCGGATCTCGATGCCCGCAGCCGCCGCATCATCGAGGCGCGCTGGCTGCGCGAAAGGGACCAGGCCACGCTGCACGAACTGGCCGCGGAGTTCGGCGTCTCCGCCGAGCGCATCCGCCAGATCGAGCAGAAGGCCATGCAGAAAATGCGCGTGGCGCTGGGGGCGCCTGCGTAAAAACGACCGCCAAGGAAAACGGGGCGCTCCGCGGGGCGCCCTTTCTGTTTGGCTACTGGCCCGCAAGGAGGAAACCGATGAGCGAAGGCAAGGCCGCGTTCGAGAAAGCCGCACAGGAGGCGCAGGGCCTGCGCCGCAAGCCCAGCAACGACATGCTGCTCAGGCTCTACGCCCTGTACAAGCAGGCGACGGCGGGCGACGCCGGCGGCGACGCGCCGGGGA
>DASTHR010000394.1:0-4832 GCA_035718105.1 Burkholderiales bacterium | reverse complement strand
CCGCCACCTTTCCGAAATCAGCGCTCACCGCTCACCCTCATCCCGTGCCGCCTCTCCGATGATCCGCACCTCGCACTCCAGCGCGACCCCGCGCCGCGCCGCCACCGTCAAGCGGCAGTGCTCGATCACGGCCTCGATGTCAGATGCGCTGGCGGCGCCGGTGTTCACGATGAAATTCGCGTGCTTGGGCGACACCATGGCACCGCCGACGCGGTAGCCCTTGAGCCCGCAGTCCTCGATCAGCCGCGCCGCGAAGTTCCCGGGCGGATTGCGGAACACCGATCCGGCGTTGGGCTCGCCCAGCGGCTGGCTCGCGATGCGGCGCTGGAGCAGTTCCTTGATGCGCTGGCGCGCCCGGGCGCCGTCGCCCGCGGGCAGCCGCAGCCAGCCGGCGGCGAACCATTCCTGAAGCGGCGGGCGCGAGGCGTCGGCCGAGCTCGCCTGCAATGCGACGCGGCGATAGCCCACCTCGTAGTCCGACGGACTGCGCTCGCGCAGGTCTCCGCGGCGATCCACGGTCAGCACCTTGTCCACGATCTCCCAGGTCTCCCTTCCGTAGCAGCCCGCGTTCATCGCCAGCGCGCCGCCCATGGTGCCGGGAATGCCCGCCAGGAACTCCGCGCCCTCCAGGTCGTGCACCGCTGCGAAGCGCGCCACCTTGGGGCTCGCCACTCCCGCCTCGGCGTACAGCACCGCGCCCCGCGCGTCCTGCCTCTCCACCCGCAACTCCCGCAGCGCCGCGTGCAGCAGCACCACCGTCCCGCGCAGGCCGCCATCGCGCACCAGAAGGTTGCTGCCCAGGCCCACCAGCCACAGCGGCTCCCCGGGCGGCAGCCCCTTGAGGAATCCGGCCAGGTCCGCGAGGTCCGCCGGGACATACACCCGCTCCGCGCAGCCACCGGCACGCCAGCTCACGTGCCGGCTCATGGGCTGGTTAAGGCGCAGTTCTCCGCGCAACCCTGGCGGCATCAAGCGCCGCGTTTCAGCCATGTCCATTCGCTCCCCGCCCTTCCTCACCCGGCCGCCTGCAGGAGCCGCGACGGCAGCGTGCCTACGGATCCCGCGCCCATGGTGAGCACCACATCCCCGTCGCGCGCCGCACCCAGGATCGCCGGCGCCATGTCCTCGATCCTTTCGACGAAGATCGGCTCCACCTTCCCGTGCACGCGCACCGCCCGCGCCAGCGAGCGCCCGTCGGCGGCGACGATGGGCGCCTCGCCCGCCGGGTACACCTCGGAGAGAATCACCGCGTCGGCGCCGGAGAGCACCCTGACGAAGTCCTCGAAGCAGTCGCGGGTGCGGGTGTAGCGGTGCGGCTGGAACGCAAGCACCAGGCGCCGGCCGGGAAACGCGCCCCGGGCCGCCGCGATGGTCGCCGCCATTTCCACCGGGTGATGCCCGTAGTCGTCCACCAGGGTGAAGCGGCCCCCTCCCGGCAGCGGAACCTCGCCGCAACGCTGGAAGCGGCGCCCCACACCCCTGAATTCCGCCAGCGCCTTTACGATTGCTTCGTCGGGCGCCCCGATCTCCACGCCCACGGCGATGGCGGCCAGGGCGTTCAGCACGTTATGCACGCCAGGCAGGTTCAGGCGGATATCCACCCGCCGCGCCTTGCCGTTGGTGCCGATGTGGGCGGTGAAGCGCATCCCCGCGCCGTCGGCGCAAACGTCGCTGGCCCGCACCTGGGCGTCGGCCGCAGTGCCGTAGGTGGTGATCTGCTTGGTTATTGCGGGGAGGATGTCGCGGACGTTGGCGTCGTCCGCGCAAAGCACCGCCATGCCGTAGAACGGGATGCGCTGCACGAAATCCACGAACGCCTGCTTCAGGCGGCCGAAGTCGTGGCCGTAGGTCTCCATGTGGTCGGCGTCGATGTTGGTCACCACCGCCAGCACCGGGGTGAGATACAGGAACGACGCGTCGGACTCGTCCGCCTCGGCGACGATGAACTCCCCGCTGCCCAGCCTGGCGTGGGAGCCCGCCGCCTCCAGCCGCCCGCCGATCACGAAGGTGGGGTCCATCCCCGCCTCCCCAAGCACGCTGGCGATCAGGCTGGTGGTGGTGGTCTTGCCGTGGGTGCCGGCCACCGCGATGCCCTGACGCAGCCGCATCAGCTCCGCCAGCATCAGCGCCCGGGGCACCACCGGAACCCTGCGCGCCCGCGCCGCCGCCACCTCCGGGTTGTCCTCCTTCACCGCCGTCGACACCACCACGGCGTCGGCCCCCGCCACATGTTCCGGCGCGTGGCCGCGGAACACCGTGGCGCCCAGGGACTCCAGGCGCCGGGTGACGGCGTTGTCGGCAAGATCCGAGCCGCTCACCTCGTAGCCCAGAGTGAGCAGCACCTCCGCGATGCCGCTCATGCCAGAGCCGCCGATGCCCACGAAGTGCACTCGACGAACCTTGTGTCTCATGCCGCCAGCTCCATGCATATGTCCGCCACCTGCCGCGCGGCCTGGGGCTTCGCCAGCCGGCGCGCCGCCTCCGCCATGGACAGCAGCAGCCGCCGGTCCAGGGAGCGCACCAGTTCCGCGAGGCGCTCCGGCGTGAGCTCGGCCTGGGGCAACAACAGTGCGGCGCCCGCGTCCGCGAGGTGGCGCGCGTTAACCGTCTGGTGGTCGTCCACGGCATGCGGGAATGGCACCAGGATGCTGGCCGCGCCCGCCGCCGCGAGTTCGGCCACGGTCAGCGCGCCCGCGCGGCAGATCACCAGGTCGCAGCGCGACAGCGCCGCTGCCATGTCGTCGATGAAGGCCACGGCCTCGGCCGCCACCCCGGCCTCCTGGTAGGCCGCGCGCAGCTGCCCGATATGTCTTGCTCCGGACTGGTGGGTCACCTGCGGCCGCTGCGCCGGCGGGATCAGGGCAAGGGCCCTGGGCAGGGCAGCGTTCAGCGCCATGGCTCCGAGGCTTCCGCCCACCACCAGCAGCTGCAGCGGGCCGCTGCGCCCGGCGAAGCGCTCGCCCGGCGCCGGCAAGGCGGCGATGGCTTCGCGCACGGGATTGCCGGTGACGGTGAGGTTCTTTCCCGCGAGCGCGCCGGGGAAGGCGATCAGCACCCGGTCCGCCACATGGGCCAGTACCCTGTTGCTGAGCCCCGCCACCGAATTCTGCTCATGGATCGCCAGCGGTTTGCCCAGCAGAGCCGCCATCATCCCCCCCGGAAACGCGGGGTAGCCGCCCATGCCCAGGGTCACGTCGGGACGCTGGCGGAAGATCGCCACCGCGCCCTGCCAGAACGCCACCAGCAGCCGCAGCGGCAGCAGCAGCCAGGCGAACATCCCCTTGCCGCGGACGCCGGAGAAGCGGATCAGCTCCATGTCGTAGCCGTGTTCCGGCACCAGCTTGCGCTCCATGCCGCCCTCGGTTCCGAGCCAGACCACCCGCCAGCCGCGGGCGCGCAGCTCGGCGGCCACGGCCAGGCCCGGAAACACGTGCCCCCCGGTGCCGCCCGCCATGATCATGATGGTGCGGCTCATACCGGGTAACCCTTCGACAGCTGGCGGTTCTCGTGGTCCACCCGCGCCAGCAGCGCAATTGCGGCGCAGCTCACGGCGATGGCGCTGCCGCCATAGCTCATCAGCGGCAGCGTGAGCCCCTTGGTCGGCAGCATCCCCATGTTCACGCCGATGTTGATGATGGCCTGGGCGCCAAGCCAGACGCCCACGCCCTGGGCCACCAGCGCGGCGAAGTCCCGCTCCAGCATCGCAGCCCGGCGGCCGATGGCGAAGGCCCGCCACACCAGCCAGGCAAACAGCCCGATCACCGCCACCACTCCCGCGAAGCCCAGTTCCTCGGCGATCACCGCCATCAGGAAGTCGGTGTGCGCCTCCGGCAGATAGAACAGCTTTTCCACGCTGCCCCCCAGCCCGACCCCCAGCCACTCGCCACGGCCGAAGGCGATCAGCGCATGCGAGAGCTGGTAGCCCTTGCCGTAGGGATCGGCCCAGGGGTCGAGGAAGCCCGCGATGCGCTGCATGCGGTAGGGCGAGCTCACGATGAGCAGCACGAAGCCCACGACCAGCAGCAGTATCAGGCCGGCGAACAGGCGCCAGTTCATGCCGCCGAGGAACAGGATCGCCATGGCGATGACGGTGATCACGGCGAAGGCCCCGAAGTCCGGCTCGGCGAGCAGCAGCGCCCCCGTGGCCAGCATCACGGCGAACATGGGAAGGAAGCCCCGGCGCAGGCTGTTCATGTAGGCCGCCTTGCGCACCGTGTAATCCGCGGTGTAGAGCACCACGAAAAGCTTCACCAGCTCCGAGGGCTGGAGGTTGATCACCCCCAGGGGCAACCAGCGCTGGCTCCCGTTCACCTCCCGCCCCACGCCGGGCACCAGCACCAGCACCAGCAGGGCAAATCCTCCCAGGAACAGCCAGGGGGCCGCCCGCTGCCACAGCCGCATCGGCACCTGCAGGGTGGCCAGCGCCGCCACCGCGCCCACCGCGAGAAAGGCCCCGTGTCGCCACAGGTAGAACTGCGCGTTGTGAGACGCGGCACGCGTGCCCTCGGCGGTGGCGATGGAGGCCGAATAGACCATTACCAGCCCGAGCGCCAGCAACGCCGTGGCGACCCAGGCCAGGGCCGCATCGTAGTCGGGAAGCGCCTGCGGCCGGGCGGCCGAACCCCGCAGCATCATGCCGCCCCCCCCGCCAGATCCCGCACCGCGGCCACGAACACTTCGGCCCGGTGGGCGTAGTTCCGGAACATGTCGAAACTGGCGCAGGCCGGCGAGAGCAGCACCGCGTCCCCGGGCCGGGCCAGCCCGCCCGCGGTCTGCACCGCTCGCTCCAGGCTGGACGCGCGCACCACCGGGACACCGCCGCCTTCCAGGGC
>DASTHR010000393.1:0-11001 GCA_035718105.1 Burkholderiales bacterium | reverse complement strand
CAACCCCCGCGCGCCCGAGAAGCCCATCACCGGCAGGATCATGGCGGCCTATGGCGGCCTTGCCGAGGTGGGGCAGAACGCCATCGTGACCCTGAACCGCGGCGCCCGGGACGGCCTGGAGCGGGGCCATGTGCTGGCTGTTTATGAGGAAGGAAGGGTCGAGAAGGTCCTGGGCCGGCAGGTAAAGCTCCCGGGCGAGCGCTCGGGGCTGCTGGTGGTATTCCGCACCTTCGACCGGGTTTCTTACGCCCTGGTGGTGGACAGCAGCCGCCCGATGCATGTCGGCGACTGGGTGTCCAAGCCCTGAACTGCCGCGGTTGCTGACTGCGATGCGCCCGCTCACGCGGGCGCTTTCGTTTGCGGAACCCCAATCAATGCATGACCGCGACACGGAGGCCTGGGTCTCCCTGAGCCTGATTCCCGGCCTGGGGCCGGAGAGCGCCCGGCGGCTTCTGGCGGCTTTCGGTGCCCCGGACAAGATCCTCGGCGCCAGCGCAAGTTCTCTTGCTCCCCATGCGGGCCTCGAGCTGGCCGGCGCCATCGCCGCGGGCGCCGACCCCGGGCGCCTGAAGGCCTCGCTCGTGTGGCTGGAGGATCCCGCCAACGGCATCGTCACCTGGGCCGACCCGGATTACCCCAAGCGACTTCTGGAAACGGCCGACCCACCGCCGCTGCTTTACCTGAAGGGACGGCGTGAGCTGATGGGTGCGTCGGCGCTGGCGGTTGTGGGCAGCCGCAATGCAACGCCCCAAGGCACCGCCAACGCGGAGGCCTTCGCCCGCGCCCTGTCCGACGCCGGCTTCGTGATCGTGAGCGGTCTGGCCCTGGGCATCGATGCCGCCGCGCACCGCGGCGGACTCGCCGGTGCCGCTTCCAGTATCGCCGTCCTGGGCACGGGTCTGGATATCGTGTATCCAGCCGGCAACCGCCCCCTCGCCCACGAACTGGCGGTCCGCGGGCTTCTGGTCTCCGAGTTTCCCCTCGGGATGCCGGCCATGGCCGGGAACTTCCCCCGCCGCAACCGGCTGATCAGCGGGCTCTGCATCGGCGTGCTGGTGGTGGAGGCCGCCGCGAAAAGCGGCTCCCTGATCACCGCGCGGCTGGCACTGGAGCAGGGCCGCGAGGTGTTCGCCATCCCCGGCTCCATCCACTCTCCCCTGTCCAAGGGCTGCCACGCGCTGATCAAACAGGGCGCGAAGCTCGCCGAGCATGCCAACGACATCCTGGAGGAGCTGGGCTTCCAGGGCGAACCCGTTTCCGCCGCCGCGACGTCCGCGGCCGACGGCCCGTTGCTCGCCCATCTCGGCCACGATCCGGTGGACGTGGACACGCTGTGCCAGCGCAGCGGACTGCCGGCGGAGCAGGTGGCCGCAGCCCTGCTGGAACTGGAGCTGGCCGGCGCGGTCGCGCCTCTGCCCGGCGGAAAGTATCAGCGCATGAAGTAGTTGGCTCCGCGCGCGCCCGCACGCGTTTGCGCACGCGCCCGGGCGCGGGGCGACGCGCTTTCCTTGCCTCGCCGGTAAAACCTTTCTATCATTCAGCGCTCCGCGGCCGGCTTGGCCGACCGCCCCTACCCCAGCCATGGCCAAGAAACTCATCATCGCCGAGAAGCCCTCCGTCGCCGCGGATATCGCCCGCGCGCTGGGCGGATTTACGAAACACGCGGATTACTTCGAAAGCGACGACTTCGTGCTTTCCTCCGCCGTGGGCCATCTGCTGGAGCTGGCGGTTCCCGAAGAGTATGACGTCAAGCGGGGCAAGTGGTCCTTCACCCACCTGCCGGTGATTCCGCCGCACTTCGATCTCGCGCCCATCGAGAAGAACGAGAACCGCCTGAAGGTGCTGCTGAAGCTCATCAAGCGCAAGGACGTGGACGGGCTGGTGAACGCCTGCGACGCCGGGCGCGAGGGCGAGCTGATCTTCCGCTACATCGCGCGCTACGCGGGCAGCAAGAAACCGGTGGAGCGCCTGTGGCTGCAGTCCATGACCCCGGATGCCATCCGCGACGGCTTCGGGCGCCTGCGCACGGACCGCGACATGCTGCCGCTGGCGGACGCCGCCGTGTCGCGCTCCGAGGCCGACTGGCTGGTGGGTATCAACGGCACCCGCGCCATGACCGCCTTCAATTCCAGGGAAGGCGGCTTCTACAAGACCACCGTGGGACGGGTGCAGACACCGACCCTGGTGATCCTGGTGGAGCGCGAGGAGAAGATCCGCGGCTTCAAGTCCCGGGACTACTGGGAGGTACACGCCAGTTTTGTCGCCCGGGCGGGGGAATACCAGGGCCGCTGGTTTGACGAGCATTTCGACAAGGCGAGCAGGGAAGCCGACCCCGACGCCAAGCCGGAGCGCATCTGGGATGCCGCCCGCGCCGAAGCGATCCGCGCCAGGTGCCTGGGCAAGCACGGCGTGGTGGAGGAGGAAAGCAAGCCGACGTCCCAGCTTTCGCCTCTGCTCTACGACCTCACCAGCCTGCAGCGCGACGCCAACGGGCGCTTCGGCTTCTCGGCGCGCAACACCCTGCAGCTGGCCCAGGCCCTGTACGAGAAACACAAGGCCCTGACCTACCCGCGGACCGACTCCCGGGCGCTGCCTGAGGATTATCCGGAAACCGTGAAGGCGACGCTCAAGTCCCTGGACCCGCGCTATCAGCCGTTCGCGGCAGAGATCCTGAAGCAGAAGTGGGTGCGCTCCAACAAGCGCGTGTTCAACAACGCCAAGATTTCCGACCACTTCGCGATCATCCCCACGGGGGTGGTGCCGAAGCACCTCACGGAGCCCGAGCAGAAACTCTACGATCTGGTGACCAAGCGATTCCTGTCGGTGTTTTACCCGGCAGCGGAATACCTGGTAACCACCCGCATCACACGGGTGGAGGGCGAGGCCTTCAAGACCGAAGGCAAGGTAATGGTCAATGCCGGCTGGCTCGCGGTGTACGGCAAGGAGGCTGAGGAAGAAGGCACGCCGAGCCTGGTGCCGGTGCAGCCCAAGGAGCCGGTGACGGCGAGGGAAGTCGAAGTGGCAGCCAACCAGACCAAGCCGCCGCCGCGATTCACCGAGGCGACGCTGCTCTCCGCCATGGAGGGTGCGGGCAAGCTGGTGGAGGACGAGGAACTGCGCGCCGCCATGGAGCAGAAGGGGCTGGGCACCCCGGCCACCCGCGCCCAGGTGATCGAGGGCCTGATCGCCGAGGAGTACGTGCACCGCGCGGGCCGGGAACTGCAGCCCACGCCCAAGGCGTTCTCGCTGCTGTTCGCGCTCAAGCATTTCGGGGTGGACGAGCTCACCTCGCCGGAGCTCACCGGCGACTGGGAATACAAGCTCAAGGAAATGGAGCTCGGCCGGTTGCCGCGGCAGGAGTTCATGGACCACATCGTGACCATGACCCGGGACATGGTGGAGCGGATCAAGACCCGGGAGATCCCGGACACTGCCTTCGCCACGGTGGACGCGCCCTGCCCCAGGTGCGGCGGCATCGTGCAGGAGAACTACCGCCGCTTCCAGTGCTTGTCCTGCGATTTCAACCTCTGGCGGGTGCTCTCCGGCCGCGAGTGGGCGCCCGAGGAGGTCGCCACGCTGATCCGTGAGAAGCAGATCGGGCCCCTGACGGGATTCCGCAGCCGGATGGGCCGGCCGTTCTCGGCCGTCATCAAGCTCGGCGCCGAGCACAAACTGGAGTTCGATTTCGGCGGCGGGCCGGCGGAGGGAGAGGAAGCCGAGGCCCCGGACTTTTCCGGCCAGACGTCCCTGGGCAAGTGCCCGAAGTGCGGCGCCGGCGTCTACGAGCAGCCCATGGCCTACGTTTGCGAGAAATCCGTGGGACCGGAGCGCAGCTGCGACTTCCGCTCCGGGCGCGTGATTCTGCAGCGCCCCATCGAGCGCTCGCAGATGGAAAAGCTGCTCGCCACCGGGCGCACGGACCTCCTCACCAAGTTCATCTCCAAGAAGGGCCGCCCTTTCTCGGCTTTCCTGGTTCGGGGAGCGGACGGCAAGGTGGGCTTCGAATTCGCGCCGCGGGAAGCGAAAACCCCGAAGCCCGCCGGGAAGAAGGCTTCCCCGCGCAAGAAGGCGTCTGCCTGAGCGGCGGGCGCGCCGTCTCCACGTGGAGTACAAGGACTACTATCGCGTTCTGGGGGTCCCGCGCGGGGCGAGCCAGGACGAGATCAAGAAGGCCTACCGCCTCCTCGCCCGGAAGTTCCACCCTGATGTCTCCAAGGAACCCAACGCCGAGGAGCGATTCAAGGAGGTGGCGGAGGCCTACGAGGTCCTGAAGGATCCCAAAAAGCGGGCTGCCTATGACCAGCTGGGCCGCTGGCAGCCGGGACAGGAGTTCCGCCCGCCGCCGGACTGGAAGCGGCAATTCCGCGGTTTCGAGTTCGACTTGGGCGGGAACCAAGACGGCGAGTTCAGCGATTTCTTCTCCGAGCTGTTCGGCATGGGCCGTGCGGCGGGACCCCGGAGCGGGCGCTTTGCCGCGCGTGGGCAGGATCTGGAGGCCCGCATAGAGCTGAGCCTGGAGGACGCGCTGCACGGGCGCGAAGCGCAGTTCCAGCTCGGCGAAGCGGAGCGCGATAACCAGGGGCACGTCCGCCGGGTGCCCCGCACTGTCCGGGTGCGCATCCCCAAGGGTGCCACCGACGGCCAGCGGCTGCGGGTGGCGGGCAAGGGTGGCAAGGGCCACGGTGGCGCGCCGGACGGCGATCTCTATCTCACCATCTCCCTCAAACCTCACCCCCTTTTCCGCCCGGACGGCCACGACCTTTTCTTCGACCTGCCCGTGACGCCCTGGGAAGCCGCGCTGGGAGCGAATATCGATGTGCCCACCCTGGAAGGCCATGCGCGCATCAAGGTGCCGGCGGGCAGCCGCTCCGGGCAGAGGCTGAGGCTCACGGGCAAGGGGCTGCCCAAACCCGGCGGCGGCGCCGGCGACCTCTATTGCGTGCTGCAGATTGCCCTGCCCGCTTCCTTGACCGAGAGGGAGCGCGCGCTCTACGAAGAACTGGGCCGCATCTCGCGTTTCGATCCCCGGGAGCGATTCCGCAAGGAATGAGCCCGCCCCGGGGAGTGGCGGGCGAATCAGTCGACCCGTGTTCAGGGAAGCAGGACAGTGGACCCGGTGGTGCGCCGGGTTTCCAGATCATGGTGGGCCCGCGCAGCCTCGCGCAGCGGATAGGTCTGGTTGATCCGGATCCGTACCGCGCCACTGCGCACCACGCTGAACAGTTCCCGGGCCGCCTTCAACAGGTCGTCGCGCTTCGCAACATAGCTCATCAGCGTGGGACGGGTGAGGAACAGCGAGCCCTTCTGCGACAGCAGCGCCGGGTTGAAGGGCGGCACCGGGCCGGAGGCATTGCCGTAGCTCACCATCAACCCCAGGGGCTGCAGGCAATCCAGGGAACCCTCGAAGGTGTCGCGCCCGATGCCGTCGTAGACCACTGGAACTCCCTGCCCGCGGGTGATGGCCCGAACGCGCTCGGCAAAGTCGTCCTTACCCAGTACGATGACATGCCGGCAGCCGGCCTTCTTCGCCAGCTGTGCCTTCTCCTCGCTGCCCACAGTGCCAATGACGGTTGCGCCCAGATGCTTGGCCCACTGGGACAGGATCTGACCCACCCCGCCCGCCGCCGCGTGCACCAGCAGGGTATCGCCCGCCCGAACCCGGAAGGTGCGGCGCAGCAGGTACTGGGCGGTCAGGCCCTTGAGCATCATGGCCGCAGCGGTGCGATCGTCGACGCCGGCGGGTATTTTCACCAGCCGCTCGGCGGGGCGAATGCAAACCTCGGCGTAGGAGCCGATGGGTTGCGCATACGCCACACGGTCTCCGACCTTGAAGTCCTTCACTTTCGGTCCCACGGCCTGCACCACCCCGGCGCCCTCCATGCCCAGGGTCGCCGGCAGCGGCACGGGGTATAGGCCACTCCGATGGTAAGTGTCTATGTAATTGAGGCCGACCGCGGTATTGCGCACCAGGACCTCGCCCGGCCCCGGCTTGCCGGGGTCGACATTCTCCCAGCGCATCACTTCGGGGCCGCCGGTCTCATGAATACGAATGGCGTAAGGCATCACTGCTCCTCCAGAAGGGTTCCGACATATTTGAGGTGGGCGCCGCAGCCGGCCCGGCAATCACTGGCGCCGAAACGCGGCACCGGCAGCAAACCGCGGGTGTGGCGGTTGACCGCGCATTCCTCCTCCCGGAAGCGGCGCACCCCACGCAGTTCCACGCCGGGGGAGGATAGCAGGTAGTCAATGTGCCAGTGCAGGGGCTTCACCGGCCGGCGGTGGCGAGCGATCCTCGCCTCCAGATTGCGGCGGGCACTGCCGGTGTAAACATAGTGACCCGCGGGAAAGCGGCATAAACCGAGCCGACCCACCCGGAGCCGCAGCTCGCGAGCCACGGCAATTCGAAGCTGGTATGTGATGTAAGCGCCCACTCTCAACTATTGGACCATGCCGCGTGAAGACTTGATCCGCATCATGTCAATGTGCGGCTCCCGGATTCATTGTACGGCATCCCCCGGACGGAGCTTTCCATGTCTTACCCTGAGTTCTACGGCCAGGTCCCCCGCGTTCTGCTGCGCGATCCTCTCGCCGAGTTTCTCGGCGCCCTCGACGACGGACTGGTGAAGTTCAGCTATGTGGAAGCGGTCAAGGTGGCAGGCCATTCCTGCCCCACCGTTGCCTCCGCCTACCTCATGACGGCGAAGGCGCTCGGCAGGCTGTACGGACCCGCCGCACCGGAACGCGGTGGAGTCAGGGTCAGTTTTGCCGCAGCCCAGGAGGAGGGTGTAACCGGTGTCATCGCCCTGGTGGCCGCGACCCTCATCGGGGCCGCCGGAAACGGGGGCTTCAAAGGGATCGCCGGCCGCTTTGACCGGCGCGACCTGCTGCGTTTCGCCGTTGCCGGAATCCCGGGTCAGGCGCGCTTCGAACGTCTGGACGGTGGCGGCGCCGTGGACGCCTCGGTGCATCTGGATCGGATCCCCGCCGACCCGGCCATGGCGCCGCTGCTTCAGAAGTGCGTCGCCGGGAGCGCGTCAAAAGAGGAAGCCAGCCGTTTCCGGGCCCTTTGGCAGGGGCGGGTCAGGTCAATCCTGCTGGACCACTGGGACGATCACGGCCTTCTTACATTGCACCCAGTGTAAGCACTCGCTATACGTCCAGGTTGCGCACCCCGAGGGCGTTGGTCTCGATGAACTGCCGGCGCGGCTCCACCAGGTCGCCCATCAGGGTGGTAAAGATCTCGTCGGCGGCGATACCGTCCTCGATCTGTACCCTTAGCAGGCGCCGGGTGCCGGGATCCATGGTGGTTTCCCAGAGCTGCTCCGGGTTCATCTCCCCCAGTCCCTTGTAGCGCTGGATGCTGAGTCCGCGGCGAGCCTCCTCCAGCAGCCAGTCCACCGCGGCCTTGAATTCGGCCACCATGCGCTTCTGCTCGCCGCGCTGGACCCATGCGCCGGACTTGAGCAGGCCCTTCAGCAGCTCCCCGGTGCGGCGCAGCTGCTCGAAATCCGCGCTGGCCAGAAATTCGCCGTCCAGGTAGCTCACTCGCACGTTGCCGTGCTGCGAGCGGCGGATCAGCAGACGATGGCTTTCGGTGCCGGGGTCGTACTCGGCCTCGATCTCCACGTCGTGCCCGGTGATCTCGCGGGCAAGGCTCGCGGCGCTGGACTTGGCGGTCTGGGCGTCGGAGAGGTCCACCTCCGGGTGCTTGAGCAGGGCATACAGTATCTGGGGGTCGATGATGCGGGAAAGGCGCTCGATCACCGCCTCGGCAAGCAGGTGCTCCTTGGCAAGCTGCTCCAGCGCTTCCCGCGACAGCGGGCCATTCGCGTCTCCGGGAACCAGCTGGGCGTCCGTCAGGGCCAGCTTCAGCAGGTGCTGGCGCAGCTCGTGGTCGTCCTTCAGGTACTGCTCGCTCTTGCCGTGCTTCACCCTGTAGAGCGGCGGCTGGGCGATGTAGACATGGCCGCGCTCCACCAGCTCCGGCATCTGGCGGTAGAAGAACGTGAGCAGCAGCGTGCGGATATGCGAGCCGTCCACGTCCGCGTCGGTCATGATGATGATACGGTGGTAGCGCAGCTTGTCCGCGTTGTACTCCTCCTTGCCGATCCCGGTGCCCAGCGCGGTGATCAGGGTGGCGACCTCCGCTGAGGAAATGAGCTTGTCGAAGCGGGCCCGCTCCACGTTGAGGATCTTCCCCTTCAGGGGCAGGATTGCCTGGAACTTGCGGTCGCGGCCCTGCTTGGCGGAGCCACCCGCGGAATCGCCCTCCACGATGTAGAGTTCGCACAGGGCGGGGTCACGCTCCTGGCAGTCGGCAAGCTTGCCCGGCAGCCCGAGCCCGTCCAGAACGCCCTTGCGCCGGGTGAGCTCCCGGGCCTTGCGCGCCGCCTCCCGGGCGCGCGCCGCCTCGATGATCTTGCCCACGATCACCTTGGAGTCCGCCGGCTTCTCCAGCAGGAACTCCATCAGCCTGGCGCCGACGATCTCCTCCACCGGCCCCCGCACCTCGGACGACACCAGCTTGTCCTTGGTCTGGGATGAAAACTTGGGATCCGGCAGCTTCACCGACAGCACCGCGCACAGCCCCTCGCGCATGTCGTCACCGCTGGTCTCCACCTTGGCCTTCTTCGCCAGTTCGCTCTGCTCGATGTACTGGTTGAGGGTCCGCGTCATCGCCATGCGCATGGCGGTGAGGTGGCTGCCGCCGTCGCGCTGCGGGATGTTGTTGGTGAAGCACAGCACCGACTCCGCATAGGAGTCGTTCCACTGCATCGCAACCTCTACGGTGATACCGTCCTTCTCGCCCACGGCGTAGAAGATGTTGGGGTGGAGCACATTCTTCGCGCGGTTCATGTATTCCACGAAGCCCTTGATACCGCCGGAGAAGGCGAAATTCTCCTCCTTGCCGGTGCGCTGGTCGTGCAGCTCGATCTTTACCCCGTTGTTGAGGAAGGACAACTCCCGCAGGCGCTTGGCCAGGATGTCATAGTGGAATTCGACCTGGCCGAAGGTATCCCTGGAAGCCATGAAATGCACTTCGGTGCCGCGGCGCTGGGTGTCGCCCACCACTTTCAGCGGCTCCACGCGCTCGCCGTGCCTGAATTCCATGGAGTGGGTCTTGCCGTCGCGGCGGATGGTGAGCCGCAGCCACTCGGAGAGCGCGTTCACGACCGAGACCCCGACGCCGTGGAGCCCCCCCGAGACCTTGTAGGAGTTCTGGTCGAACTTGCCGCCGGCGTGCAGCTCGGTCATCACGATCTCGGCGGCGGAGCGCTTGAACTCGTCGTCCTCCTTGATGTCGGTGGGGATGCCGCGCCCGTTGTCCACCACGGAGATCGAATTGTCGGCGTGGATGATGACCTTGATCTCGTTGCAGTAGCCGGCCAGGGCCTCGTCCACGGCATTGTCCACCACCTCGAACACCATGTGGTGCAGGCCGGTGCCGTCCTGGGTGTCCCCGATGTACATTCCGGGGCGCTTGCGCACCGCCTCCAGACCCTTCAGCATCTTGATGCTGTCGGCCGTGTACTCGCCGTTCCCGTCGTTCCCTTGGGGGCCCTTCGCTGCTTTTTCCTTTTCGCTCATCAATGCTTCCGTAAGTGCTCGCTGTGGAGGTGGGGCGCTCAAATGCGCATTGGCATGACGACGTACTTGAACTCGGCGTCCCCCGGAACCGTCACCAGGGCGCTGGAATTGGCGTCGCCGAACGCGCAGTCCACCTGCCCGGCGGACAGGTTGTTGAGCACGTCGAGGAGGTAGGTGACGTTGAAGCCGATGTCCAGGGCCTCGCCCTGGTAGTCGATCTCCAGTTCCTCCTGGGCCTCTTCCTGGTCGGTGTTGGTGCAGGACAGCCGCAGGCTGCCGCTGGTCATGACCAGACGCACACCGCGGAACTTCTCGTTGGACAGGATCGCGGTGCGCTGCAGCGCCTGCTGCAGGGTCACGCGGTCGATCACGAAATGGCGGGTGTAATTCGCGGGCACCACGCGGGTGTAGTCCGGAAACTTCCCGTCGATAACCTTGGACACCAGCACCACGCGGTCAAAGCTGAAGCGCACCTGATTGGCGAGCAGTTCGAGCTTTACCGGCTCGTCGGTGTCCCCCAGCAGCTTGACCAGTTCCAGCACCGCCTTGCGCGGGAGGATAACCTCCTGGCGCGCGGCCGGGCCCGCGAGTCCGTGGGCCATGTAGGCCAGGCGGTGACCGTCGGTGGCCACCACCCTGAGTCCGTCGGATTCCAGCACCAGCAGCAAGCCGTTCAGGTAATAGCGGATGTCCTGCTGCGCCATCGCGTACTGGACGTGCAGCAGCAGGGAACGCAGCGCGCTCTGGGGCAGGGACAGTTCGGCAAGGGCGGTCGCGCCTTCGGCGAGGCGGGGAAAGTCCTCCGGCGGCAGCGTCTGCAGGCTGAAGCGGCTCTTGCCGGCCTTCAGCTGCAGCCGCCCGTCCTTGGCTTCCAGCGACACCGCGGTCTGGTCCGGAAGCGCGCGCAGGATGTCCTGCAGCTTCTTGGCCGCTACCGTGACGGCGAGTGGCTTCTGGTCCTTGCCGTCGCTCTCCGCTCGGGTGCTGACCTGGATCTCGAGGTCGGTGGCGACAAAGCGCAAGGCACCATCCTGTCGCTCGATCAGGACGTTGGACAGGATCGGCAGGGTATGGCGGCGCTCGACGATCCCGGTGACCGCCTGCAGCGGCTTGAGCAGAGTGTCTTTGTCTGTTTGTATAAGAATCATTTTTCAATCCTGGTAATAGAACTAAGGACGTCGAGATGATCGAATAAGCCGGACAGGCGCCTGATCCGGCAGGAGTTCCAGGTTGTGCCAAACCGTGTAAACAGGGCTGCAAAAGCTGTGGATGGATTGTGGGCGGTTCTGGCCGTGGCCGCGGGCTTCCGGCTTATCCCCAAAGCGTTCACCGTTTCCCCTCAGCCCCGCAGCATCTGGAGCAGCGCGTTGTAATCACGGCTCACATCCTGGTCCGTGGTCTTCAGTTCCACGA
>DASTHR010000392.1:0-4725 GCA_035718105.1 Burkholderiales bacterium | reverse complement strand
GCTGGGCGCCGAGATCGTGCTGCTGGGCACCGGCCCGCGCCTCGCCTTTCCTCACCCCGCCCTGCTGGCGCCCCTGGCCGAGGCCCGCATCGGGGTCGAGGTCATGGACAGCCGGGCCGCCTGCCGCACCTACAACATCCTCATGGCCGAGGGCCGCCGCGTCGCCGCTGCCATCATCCTCTGACGGAAGAGTTCGCCACCAGGACACCAAGAAAGGCAGATCACCTGCCCAAGTTGCCTGCCTGTCTTTTCATCCTTGGTGCCTTGGTGTCCTGGTGGTAGGTGTTATCCGGGCTCCAACTCGGAGAAATCGGCGATGGCGTCAAACTCCTCCAGCGCCTTCGGCGGCTGGCACGAGTCCGGCGTCCTGACCCCCAGCAGGTGGCGGATGCCGTAACCGCGCGCCGAGCGCAGCACCGGCAGGCTGTCGTCCACCAGCAGGGTGCGCGCGGGATCGAAGGGCTCCAGCGCCTGCAGACGCTCCCAGAACCGCGGGTCTTCCTTGGGCGCGCCCAGGTCGTGGGCGCACACGACAGCATCGAAATGCCCTTCGATGCCCGTGGTGCGCAGCTTCAGCGACAGGCTCTTGTGGTGGGCGTTGGTCACCAGCACCAGGCGCTTGCCCGCGCTGCGCGCCCGGGCCAGAAAGTCGTCCACGTGAGGGTGGACGGCGATCAGGTGCGCCACCTCCTGCTTCAGGCGCAGGATGTCCATCTCCAGCTCGCGGGTCCAGTAATCCACGCAGTACCAGGCCAGCGTCCCCTCCACCGCCTTGTAGCGGGCCAGCACCCGGGGCCGCGCCTCCTCGTAGAGCAGCGCATGCTTCTCGGCGAAGCGCCGGGGAACATGGGTGAGCCAGAAGTGGTTGTCGAAATGCAGGTCGAGAAGCGTGCCGTCCATGTCCAGGAACACGGACGCGATGTCGCGCCACGGGAGCGCCGTCGCGCTCACTCGGGACCAGCCGTTATCACGTCGCGGGTCGCGCGGGAAGCTCCCGGGCGAAGACCAGCAGGCCGCCCACCGCCGGGACATGGAACAGGTTGCGCACCATCAGGTCCAGCTCGCGGATCCCCCCGTCCGCGGCCACCAGCCGCAGTTGCAGCCGCCGGATCTCACCCTCGCGGGCGCGCAGCTCGGCGAAGGTCGCCTGCGCCAGGGCCAGGTCGTCGGGATGCACGTGATCGAAGCCGGAGCGTCCCAGCAGTTCCATCGGTTCGCGGCCGAGCACGCTGCTCACCGACGGGCTCACGAACTTGACCCGCGCGCCGTCGTCGATCACGGCGATGAAATCCGGGCACTCCTCGACCAGCGCGCGGAAGCGTTCCTCGCTTTCCTGCAGCGCCTCCTCGATCCGCCTGCGCGCCTCCATGTTGCGCGCGATCCCCACCGCGTACTTGCGCCCCGCCACCTCCACGCCGGAGATGCGCACCTGGACCGGGAACGAGCTGCCGTCCTTGCGCACATGGACCCCGTCCCAGAGCACCGTCTGCTTCATCGCCTGCTCGTGGTAGCGGCGCAAATCCTCCGCCGAAAGCGCCGCCGCGACGGGGTCGATGTCGCGCACGTTCATGCGCAGCAGCTCCTCGCAGGTGTATCCCAGGCTTTCGCAGGCCGCGTTGTTGAAGTCCACGATCCTGCCGTCCGGCTCGGTGATGAAAATCCCGTCCCCCGCGGAGTCAATGAGGGTGCGGAACCGCATTTCGCTTTCCTCGACCCGCCGTTCCGCCCGCCGCCGCGCGGTGATGTCAACCCCGGTGCCCCAGGTGGCCCAGCCTTCGATGGGGTGCTCCCGGCTAAGGTTGGACCACAGGACATAGCGCTCCGAACCGTCCTTGGCGGTGACCCTCCACTCCCAGTCGCGGTAGCTGCCTTCCCGCGCGTTCATCTCCGCCACCATGCGTTCGCGGTAGGCGGCATCCGGGTAGAGCAGTTCCATGGCCCGGGGATTGCCGATGATCTCTTCCGCGCCGTAGCCCGTGACCCGCTCGCACTCGGCGTTCCATAACACGATGTTGCCCTGGCCGTCGAAGGCGTCCAGCAGCACCGGCATCGCCTCCAGCACCCGCTTCAGCCGCGACTCGCTGTTGCGCACTGCCTCCTCGGCGCGTTTGCGGACCGTGATGTCCTGGTTGATGCCGAAGGCGCGCACCACCCTCCCGTCCGGGCCCCGCTCGGCGCGCATCGCGGCGTGAACCCAGCGCGCGCCGCCCTCCGCCAGGGGCACCGCGAATTCCACGTCCACCGGCTCTCCCGTCTCGCGCAGGCGTCGGTAGGCCTCCGCCATCGCGGGCCGCGTTTCGGGGTGCAGCAAATTGAGGAAGTCCTCCGTCGTGCGCGGAGGCGGCGAGGACGGGTCCAGCTCCAGCAGCCGGTACTGCTCCGCGGAGTAAATCACCTCGCCGGTGACGAAATTTCGCGACCAGCTGCCGAGCCTGCCCACGCGCTGCGATTCGGCCAGGTCCTGCGCCAGACGGCCGAGGGCGGACTCCGCCTGGCGCGTGCTCTCCAGGTCCTCCACCACCCACACCTCGCCCTTCCACGGTGCCTCGCTTTCAATGACGCGGGCCGTGATGCGCACCGCGCGCCGCGAGCCGTCACGGCACAGGAACTCCGGCTCGAGGCTGACCTGGCCGGCGCCGGCAATCTGCGGCGCCGCAACGTCGAAGAAGCGCGACGCCGCATCCGCCGAGACGAACAGGCGCTCCGCCGGCAGCAGCATCATCTCCTCGCGGGAATAGCCGGTGATGTCGCTCATGGTCCGGTTGCCGCGCAGCACGGTGCGGTTGCTCACCAGCGCGATGCCCACCGGCGCCGCCTCGTGCACGGTGTTGAGCTCCGCCAGGGTTTCCCGCACCTCCTCCTCGACCTGGACCCGCTCCGTGACGTCGTTCACCAGCACCACCCGGGCGCGGCGCCCCTCCCAATCCAGGGTATGGGAGATGACCTCCACGTAGAGCATCTCCCCATCCTTCCTGAGGTGGCGCCAGACGTTGCCTCCCGCCTTGTCGTCCCCTCGCTCCACGAAGCTCAGGAGGCGCGGCACGTCCTCCGGCGGGCGGATGTCCTTGATGGTCATCCCCAGGAACTCCGCACGGCTCCAGCCGTACTTGCGCACCGCGGCCTCGTTCACCTCCAGGAAGGCGAGGGTCGCGGCGTCATAGATCCACATGGGATGGGGATTGGCCTGGAACAGCTGGCGGTAGGCGGTCTCGCTCTGTTCCAGCGCCTTCTGGGTGCGGGCGCGGGCCTCCCGGGCCTGGTTCGCGGCCACCGCGTTGCCCAGGACCAGCGGGAGCTTTGCGTAGTGGGTCGAGACCTTGAGGACGTAATCGGCGGCGCCGCGCTTCATGGCTTCGACGGCCACCTCCTCGGCGCCGCCGCCGGCGAGGAAGACCACCGGGATGCCGAGCTGCATGGCGTTGACGCGGTCGAGCACATCCAGGCCGGTATAGCCGGAGAGCTGGATGTCGGTGAGCACGCAGTCCCACTCGCCTTCGGCGAGCAGGCGCTCGAAATCCCTCGCGCGGGTGGCCTCGGCGACCTCGAAGCCGCCGGCCGCCATCAGCACACGGCGGACACGCTCGCGGTCAGCGGGGTCATCCTCCACGTGGAGGACGCGAATGGGTTTGTCCATCTCCTTGGGCAGCGCAGTGCGGTCGGGTGTCACGGTATCCCCGTTTGTACAGCCGGCCGCGGGTCGAAGAAGTTTTGCTCTTCAGTTCAGATTCTAACCCGCACCCCGGGAAAAGACACGCGCAATGCACCCGATTTTTCTGGCGAAGGCCCTGTTTATGCGCCGCAATTGACAATTGACGGCGCGCCCGGGAACGAACGCGGCCGGTGCCTGGCGCTAACCCACGACATCCGTCATGGTTCCGGGCGCCACGCCGGCGCGGACCGGATCAAAGCCCGCCCGGGGATCGCGGGTCAGAGCCCGCTATGGGATCGCGGGTCAGAGCCCGCTCAGCGCCTTCACGTGGCTGGCGACGCTGCGGCCCAGCGCATGGAGCTCGTATCCCCCCTCGAGCACCGATACGATGCGCCCGCCGGCGTGCTTCGCCGCCACGTCCTTGAGCTGCCTCGTGACCCAGGCGTAGTCCGCCTCGTTCAGCGCGAGGGATGCCATGTCGTCGTCCCGGTGGGCATCGAAGCCGGCGGAGATGAAGATCATCTGGGGCCGGAAGCGTTCGAACGCCGGCAGCCACTCCTCGCTCACGGCATTGCGGAACTTCTCGCCCGAGGAGTAGGCGGCCAGGGGGACATTGACCATGCGCTCGGAACGGCCTTCGGCGCCGCTGTAAGGATAGAACGGGTGCTGGAAGGTGGACACCATCAGCACCCGGGGATCGTCGCGGAAGATGTCCTCGGTGCCGTTGCCGTGGTGGACGTCGAAGTCCACCACCGCTACCCGTTCCAGGCCATGCTCCGCCAGGGCGTGGGCCGCCCCGACGGCACCGTTGTTGAAGAAGCAGAAACCCATGGCCTTGGCCCGCTCCGCGTGGTGTCCCGGCGGGCGCACGCTGCAGAACGCGTTCTCCGCCTTTTTGCCCATGACCATGTCTGTTGCTAGAATCACGGCTCCCGCGGCCCGCAGCGCCGCCTTGACGGTGTGCGGGTTCATCGCGGTATCCGGGTCGAGGTGTACGATGCCCTTCTCGGGAACCATCGAAAGAATCCTGTCCACGTACGCCTCATCGTGCACCCGGACCAGATGCCTGCGCTCGG
>DASTHR010000391.1:0-4568 GCA_035718105.1 Burkholderiales bacterium | reverse complement strand
ACACCCGTCGCCCCCACGCCGCCGGCGACCACGCCCGTCCCCGCACCCGTCCGCCCGCCGGCGACCACGCCGACCCCCGCCCCGGTTCCGCCGCCGGCGACGAACCCTCCCGCGCAATAGCGCGCGGCGGGCGCGAACCGTGGCCGCGCCCGCCGGACGATCAACCGCGGCCGTTCAGTCGCCGCTGACGATCGGGCAGTTGACGATGAAGCCGCCGGCGCCGAAGGGCGCGCCGCCCGGCCCGGTCACCAGCCCCTTCTGCGCCAGGTTCTTAACCTGGCCCCAGTCCGTCTGGCGCAGGTTGAGGCCCTGCGCGATCGCCCCGTCGCTCCACGCCAGCGGGAAGATGTCCCACAGCGGGCTGTAGCGACCCTGGTTGGGCGTCCAGGAAGCGATGTTCAGCGGGTCCAGTCCGTCCAGCAACGCGCTGTTCAGTCCCTGGCGGTTCGGGTTGCCGGCGCCGGTCTGCCCGTTGACGAAGGCCCCCAGGCTGGCGCGGGCCGAATCCGTCCCGTCGCCCCCCGCGAAGGGCGCGGCATTGAGACCGGGCACGTAGGTGGAGCCTTCCAGCGCCGCCGCGACGTCGAAGGAGGACTCGGTGGAGATGTACTTCACGAACTTGCCGCCCGCGACGCCGTCGGTCTCGTGCAGCCGCACCTTGCGCCGGGCGAAGTCGATGTCCTGCACCTTGTCGTGGCGCCCGCTGGCGTTGGCGACATGGGGCGCGTTGATGAGGTTGCCGTTGGGCAGTTGCACCAGCGGGCTGTAGCCGGGCTCGCCCACCGAACCGGGAATGGCGGCCGCCGGCGGGAACCCCGTCGGTCCGGGCACCACCACCCGCTCGGGCGAGAAATCCACGCTTGCCGGGAACACCAGCTCGTTGATGCCGCAGCGGCTGGACCCGTTGGCGCAGGTGGCGTGCATCACCGCGCCGCTGTCGCGGGCATTGTTGAGCTTGGATGCCTGGTTCACCCGCAGCGCGGCGGCGTCCTTGCCTTCGGCGGCGTCCAGCACCACGAACCACACCTCGCGGCCGTCGCCGGTGAGGGCGCGGTACAGCGGCAGGGTGGCCGTGTTGTCGGGATGCTCCACCGCGCTCTCGATGAACAGCGTGCGCTCGGCCAGGGCGGCGGCGGGCGCCGCCAGGAACGCCGCGGAGAATGAAACAGCCAGGGCTGTCGCCGGTTTCCAGAGTTTCGCAAACATGTCACACCTCCTGAAGTGGTTGTCGGTCCCATGGAGCCCGCGGAACGCGGCACTCCAATGGCGGGCAGCGTAGGCCGCCGGCCGTCCGGAAGAAATTCGGACGATTACCGAGTCCGGTTTCGGTGATTACGTATGCCCGCCCTCCCGGGCGGAGTGCCGTCTATGATGTAAGGGCCGCGCACTTGGGACAGCGGCAGCGGAGGTGGCGATGAAACGGCCTGACAGCGCAACGGCGGCGAGCCATGACGGGACGGGGGCCGCGCGGGCGGAGGAACTGCTGCGCGAACTGGTGGAAGCCACCGCGCCCACCACCGGCGAGGAGTTCTTCCACGCCCTGGTCCGCAACCTGGCCCGGGTGCTGGGGGTGAAATACGCCTTCGTGACCGAGTGCGCCGACCAGCCGCCGACCCGATTGCGCACCCTCGCCTTCTGGAGCGGCGGGGAATTCCTCGACAACCGCGAATACGACCTGCGCGCCACCCCCTGCGAGGCGGTGATCAACGAGGCCCGGGAGTGCTGCTACCCGGCCCGGGTCTCAGACCTGTTTCCCCGGGAGCGCGCGCTCGGCGCGGAGAGCTACCGCGGCATTCCCGTCCTCGGCGCCGGCGGGCGGGTCATCGGCCATCTCGCCTTCCTCGACGAGCGGCGCATGGCGGAGCACGACATCGGCTGGTCGCTGGCGCGGCTGTTCGCGGTGCGCGCCGGCGCGGAACTGGACCGCCTGCGCGCCGAGCGCGCCCTGCGCGAGAGCGAGGAACGCTACCGCCTGGTGGTGGAGAACCAGGGCGACCTGGTGCTCAAGCTCGACCCCGCGCGGCGACTGCTGTTCGCCAGCCCCTCCTCCCTCGAGATCCTCGCCCCCGATGCGGCGCTGGGCGAGCCGCTGCGCCTGGACATCCACGAGGAGGACCGCGCCGCCTTTGCCAACGCGTGGATGGCGGTGCTCGAGCCGCCCCACGCCAGCGACCTGGAACTGCGCGCGCTCACCGCCGCCGGCTGGCGCTGGATCGCCTGGCGCAACCGCGCCATGACCGGTGCCGATGGCAAGGTGCAGGCCGTGGTTGCCACCGGGCGCGATGTCACCGGGCGCAAGGACGCGGAAACCCGCGCCAGCCTGCAGCTCGAGCAGCTCGCGCGCCTGTCGCGGGCGGCCGCGCTGGGCGCCATGGGAACCGCGCTGGCCCACGAGCTCAACCAGCCCCTCGCCGCCCTGGTCACTTACGCCCAGGCCTGCCGCCGCCTGCTGGAGAAGCTGCCCCGGGATTCCGCCGAGCTGCGGGAAGCCCTGGACCGGATCGCCGCCAATGCCGCGCGCGCCGGCGCCATCCTGCGCAACATGCGCGAGCTGCTCGCCCGCCGCGCGCCGGAGCGCCGGCCCGTCAGCCTGAACGACGCCGTGCGCAACGCCGCCCGGCTCGCCGGCGCCGCCGCGCGGGCCCAGCGGGCGCGGCTGCGGCTGCTGCTGGAGGAATCGCTGCCGCCGGTGGCCGCGGACCCGGTGCAGATCGAGCAGGTGGTGCTCAACCTGGTGTCCAACGGGCTCGACTCCATTCGCGAGGGCGGCGGCGAGTTGCGAGAGGTGGTGATCAGCACGGCCCTCGGCCCGGAGCCGGGAGAGGTCCAGCTTCGGGTGTGCGACAGCGGGCCCGGCCTCGCCGCCGGGCAGCGCGAGCGCCTGTTCGACCCCTTCTACACCACCCGCCCCGGCGGGCTGGGCATGGGCCTGTGCATCTGCAAGGGCATCGTGGACGCCCACGGCGGCCGCCTGGAGGCCCTCGACTGCGATACCGGCGCGATGTTCCGCCTGGCGCTGCCGGCGCTCACCCAGTGAGGCAGGCATCCGTGGCGGGCAGCGTGTACGTGGTGGACGACGACTACGACGTGCGCAATTCCCTCGCGCTCCTGCTGCGCTCCGTGGGCATCGAGGCCCGCGGCTTCGACACCGCCGAGGCGCTGCTGGCGGCCCTCGGGCCCGCCAGCGCGGGCTGCGTGGTGACGGACGTGCGCATGCCCGGCATGAGCGGCCTGCAGTTGCAGCAGGAGCTGGCGCGGCGCGGGCTCGCGCTGCCGCTGATCATGATCACGGGCCACGCCGACGTCCCCATGGCGGTGGCGGCCATGAAGGCGGGCGCCCTGGATTTTCTGCAGAAGCCCTTCGGCGACCAGGACCTGATCGACCGGGTGCAGGCGGCGCTGCGCATGGACGCCGCGCGCCGCGAGCGCCGCGGCGCCGAGGTGGCGATGCACGAGCGCCTCGCCGCGCTCACGCCGCGGGAGAGCGAGGTGATGGAGCGTGTCATAGCCGGCAAGCCCAACAAGATCATCGCCCGCGAGCTCGGCCTGAGCACGCGCACGGTGGAAATCCACCGCGCGCGGGTGATGGAGAAGATGGGCGCGAGTTCCCTCGCCGAACTGGTGCGCATGATGGCGGCGCGCTGACGGTGATCTGTCCGGCTGAAGCCGGACCCACAGGGGCAGGCGCAGCGCGGTTTGTGGGTCCGCCTTCAGGCGGACAGGCGAAGGCGCTACGGGATTTGTGGGTCCGCCTTCAGGCGGACAAAACCGGTATCCTCCCTCCCAGGCGCGGAGCAACCGCGCATTGCCTTGGGAGACTGCGCATGAAGCAAATTCCGGCCCTTGCGGCCATCGCCCTCCTGGCGCCGGCCCTCGGCCTGGCCGCGTCCACATTCGACGACGTGGCGCCCATCTTCGCCGCGCGCTGCGTGATGTGCCACGCCGGCGACGGCGCCCCCCTCGGCCTGCGTCTCGACAGCCACGCCGGCGTGCTCAAGGGCAGCCAGAAGGGTCCGGTGGTGAAGGCCGGCGCCCCGGCCGCGAGCGAACTCCTGCGGCGGGTGCGGGGGCAGTCCCAGCCGCGCATGCCGCTGGTGGGCGATCCCCTGGGCGCGGACGACATCGCGCGCATCGAGCGCTGGATCGCCGACGGCGCGGCGCCCGGGAAGAAGGAGGCCGCGGCGGCGGCCCCCGCGCGACCGAAGCCCGGCGAACCGGTCACCTGGGCCCACGCGGGGCCGATCCTGCTGCAGCGCTGCGCCAAGTGCCACGCCGACAACGGCATCATGGGCGCACCGCCGGAAGGCTACCGGCTGTCCAGCTACGAAAATGCGCTCGCGGCGTCGGACCGGGTGCGCATCGTGCCCGGCAATCCCGGCGCCAGCGAAGTGGTGCGACGCATCCGCGGGCAGTCGCAGCCGCGCATGCCCTTCGACGGCCCGCCCTGGCTCAATGACGATGACGTCCGCCTGATCGAGGAGTGGATACGCCAGGGCGCCCGGGGCAGCGACGGTCGGCCGGCCCCGGTTCCCGCTGGAGCCCGTGTGCGCTTCGAAGGCACCCTCACC
>DASTHR010000390.1:0-2012 GCA_035718105.1 Burkholderiales bacterium | reverse complement strand
GGACCGCGGCGCGGACTTCGCGCTGAAGCTGCGGTGGACGGCCGGAGGGACAGACCATGAGCACTGGATTACCGGCCTGCGCTGCCCCTGACCGAAGGCGGGCCCTGCGCCTGCTGGCGCTGCTGGCGCTGGCGGGGGCGTCGCCGGCACAGGCGGAGAGCGGCTTTACCGCGATCGCGGAGCGCCCGCAGGCGCCCGACTTCTCCCTCGCCGACGAGGACGGCACAACCTGGCGCCTCTCGGGGCTGAAAGGAAAGGTGGTGTTGGTGAACTTCTGGGCCACCTGGTGCCCGCCCTGCCGGCGCGAACTGCCCTCTCTGGAGCGATTGCGCCAGACCCTGCCCGCGGCGCAGACCCAGGTGTTGGCCATCAATGTCGGGGAGAGCTGGGACACGGTGGCGGGTTTCATCGCCGGCGTAGCGCCGGCGCCCGGTTTTCCGGTCCTCTACGACACCGACAGCGCGGTGCTCCGCGCCTGGGCGGTCAGGGGCCTGCCAACCACCTACGTCGTTGATCGCCGGGGGCGGATCGCCCTGCGCGCCGTGGGCGGCCGGGAGTTCGACCAGCGCGAACCCGCGAACCAGATCCGGGCGCTGCTTCAGGAGCGATGACGCCCATGAACACCCCTGCAGGGCGACCGGAAGCCGGCGGAGCCGCCACCGCAAGCGCCCCGATCTATCTCGACTACAACGCCACCACGCCGCTGCTTGCGGAGGTGTTGGAGGCCATGCTTTCCCATCTGCGGCGGGAGTTCGGCAACCCCTCATCCGATCATCCCTTCGGCAACGCCGCCCGGGAAGCGGTTACGGCAGCCCGCGCGGCGGTGGTGGAACTGGTGGGCGCCAAGCCGGCGGAGATCGTGTTCACGGCCCGCACCACGGAACAGGAAATCGAAATGACCGCCGAGTTGGTTGCGGCGGCCTGGCGCCGGAATTCACACTGACACTTCACCGAGGAGACCACCATGACCCAAGTAGGACTGGCCACCCGCTGCGTCCACGCCGGCGAGCTTGACGACGCCCACGGCTCGCCCCACACGCCGATCTACACCACCACGACCTTTCGGTTCGCCTCGACGCAGCAGCTGCTGGACGTGGTGGACGGTAGGAAGCCGGGCAGCCTCTACACCCGCTATGGGCTGAACCCCACGATCCAGAGCCTGGAGGGCAAGCTGGCGGCGCTGGAGAACGCCGAGATGGCCTGGGCCTTCTGTTCGGGCATGGCAGCCGAGGCTGCGCTGTTCCTCACCCACGGGCGCAAGGGCATCGTATGCCTTGGGGATGCCTATGGCGGCACGATGGAACTGCTCGCGGCGCAACTGCCCTTGCTGGGCATTCACACCCACCTGCTGCTGGGCAGCGAGCTGGCGCGACTCGAGGACCTGCTGAAACGGGGCATCGGCATGGTGTTCTTCGAGACGCCCACCAATCCCACACTGGAGATTTTCGACATCAGCGCCCTGAGCGAGCTGGCCCATCGCTATGGGGCGCTGGTGGCCGTGGACAACACCTTCGCCTCGCCGGTGAACCAGCAGCCGCTGGCTTTGGGCGCGGATTTCGCGGTGCACTCGTGCACCAAGTACCTGGGCGGGCATTCCGACATCACCGCCGGGGCCATCATGGGCAGCCGCGAGTTGCTGATGCCGGTCTGGAACTGGCGCAAGAACCTGGGCTCCATGATCGCCCCGGAAGTAGCGGCGCAGCTCGCGCGCAGCATCCGCACCCTGCCGGTGCGGGTGCGCCAGCAGAACACTGCAGCCCAGGCGGTGGCCGACGCGATGCGGACCCATCCGCGGGTCGCCCGGGTGCTGCACCCCGGGCTGACAGATTTTCCGGGTCACGCGCTGGCCAAGCGGCAGATGTCCGGTTTCGGCGGCATGCTCACCATCGAGCTCGCGGGCAGCGGGGAGGATGCAACCCGGGTGGCAGACCGGCTGAAGCTGTTCGCCCTGGCACCGAGCCTGGGAGGCGTGGAGAGCCTGGTCACCCAGCCCTGCACCACCACCCATCACG
>DASTHR010000389.1:0-2570 GCA_035718105.1 Burkholderiales bacterium | reverse complement strand
AGCGCGAGATGCAGCACCGGCAGCACCACCAGCACCGGCGCCGCGAACAGGCCGATGCCTATCCAGCCGCCGCGCCCGGTGCTCGATAGAAAGCGGACGACAAACGGTGTACGCGCCTCAGGCATCGGCGAAACGGCCCTTGAGGGCGAACAGCCCCTGGGGACGCTTCTGAATGAAGATGATGATGGCCACCAGCACCACGATCTTGGCGATCACGGCGCCGGTCCAGCCTTCGAGAAACTTGCTGACGATGCCCAGCCCCAGCGCTGCCCACACGGCGCCGGCGAGCTGACCGACGCCGCCCAGCACCACCACCATGAAGGAGTCCACGATGTAGCCCTGGCCCATGTCCGGGCCCACGTTGGCGACCTGGGACAGGGCGCAGCCGCCGAGGCCGGCGATGCCGGCGCCCAGCCCGAACGCGAGGGTGTCAACCCGTCCCGTGGGCACGCCCATGCAGCCCGCCATGGGGCGGTTCTGGGTCACGGCGCGCACGAACAGGCCGAGCCGGGTGAGGTTCATGAGCGCCCACACCGTCAGCAGCACCGCCACCGAGAAGGCGATGATGGCGATCCGGTTCCAGGGCAGCACCAGGTCGGTCATGACCTCGATGCCTCCGGACATCCAGGAGGGGTTGGAGAGTTCCACGTTCTGGGCGCCGAAGGTCACCCGCGCCGCCTGGATCAGCACCAGCGACAGGCCCCAGGTGGCGAGCAGCGTCTCCAGGGGGCGCCCGTAGAGGTGGCGGATCACCAGGCGCTCCATCAGCATCCCCGCCATCGCGGCGGCGGCGAAGGCCACCGGCACCGCCGCCACCACGTACCAGTCCAGCAACTCCGGCAGGTGGCTGCGGAACAGGCTCTGCACCACGAAGGTGGCGTAGGCCCCGATCATGAGCAGCTCGCCGTGGGCCATATTGATCACGCCCATCACGCCGTAGGTGATGGCAAGCCCCAGCGCCCCCAGCAGCAGGATGCTGCCCAGGGAGATGCCGGAGAACACCCGGCCCGCGGTCTCGCCCCAGACCAGGCGCCGCTCCAGATCCCGCAGCGAAGCCGCCGCCGCGCGCCGCACTTCCTCGTCGGGCTCGACGAAAGCGTCGCCTTTCCTTTCCAGCAGTCCGGCGAGGAGGGTTTTCGCGCCGGGGTCGCTGCTCGCGCCCAGCGCCCGCGCCGCCTCCAGGCGCAACGCGGCGTCGGAACTGCCCAGTGTGGCCCGGGCGTAGGCGAGCGCGAGCGCGCCCTTGGTCTTCGGATCGGTTTCCCGGTCCAGCGCCCGGCGGATGAGGGGCGCGCTGTCCGGCTCGGCGCTGCCCGCGAGTTCCCGCGCCGCCTCCAGGCGGCGGTTCGGATCCGGGTCGAACAGGCGCAGGCCCGCCAGCGCGCCCTGCACCTCGCGCCGCACCCGGTTGTTGATGGTGACGGATTCCGGCGACGCGGGCGGCGCCGACAGCGCCTTGCCGGTCGCGGCCTCCAGCCAGGCATCGCCCTGCTGGACCAGGAGACTGCCGCCGGCGATGAACAGCCGCTCCTCGCCCAGGGCGCGCAGGATGCGCAGCGCCGTGTCCGGGGGCTCGGCGGCGATCGCCTGCACCGCCGCGATCTTCGCATCGGAGTCGTCGCCCGCGAGGCGCTGCACCGTCTCCGGCGCCACGGCTGCGGCGGGAAACGCGATCAGGACGAGCAGGCAGAACAGCCAGGGGCGGAGGCGCATGGGAATTTCTGTCCGGTGAGCCCGGGAGGGCGCGCGCCCTCCCGGGAAACAGCCATTACATCTTCTGCTTGCCCTCGTTGCCCGGGATGAACGGGCTCCACGGCTGGGCGCGGATCGGCTCCTTGGTCTTCCACACCACGTTGAACTGGCCGTCGGGCCGGATCTCGCCGATGAACACCGGCTTGTGCAGGTGGTGGTTGGTCTTGTCCATGGTCAGGGTGAAGCCCGAGGGCGCCTTGAAGGTCTGGCCGGACATGGCGGCGATCACCTTGTCGGTCTCCGTGGACTTGGCCTTCTCCACCGCCTGCTTCCACATGTGGATGCCGACGTAGGTCGCCTCCATGGGGTCGTTGGTCACCACCTTGTCGGCGTTGGGCAGGCCCTTCTTCTTCGCGTACTCGCGATATTTCTTGATGAAGGCTTCGTTCTCGGGGTTCTTCAGGGACATGAAGTAGTTCCACGCCGCCAGGTGGCCCACCAGGGGCTTGGTGTCCACGCCGCGCAGCTCCTCCTCACCCACCGAGAACGCCACCACCGGCACGTCGGTGGCCTTCAGGCCCTGGTTGCCCAGTTCCTTGTAGAAGGGGACGTTGGAATCGCCGTTGATGGTGGAGATCACCGCGGTCTTGCCGCCAGTGGAGAACTTCTTGATGTTGGCGACGATGGTCTGGTAGTCGCTGTGGCCGAAGGGGGTGTAGACCTCCTCGATGTCCTTCTCCGCCACGCCCTTGTTCTTGAGGAAGGCGCGCAGGATCTTGTTGGTGGTGCGCGGGTACACGTAGTCGGTGCCCAGCAGGAAGAAGCGCTTGGCGCTCCCGCCATCCTTGCCCATGAGGTACTCGACGGCGGGGATCGCC
>DASTHR010000388.1:0-4258 GCA_035718105.1 Burkholderiales bacterium | reverse complement strand
CAGCGCCCCCGCCAGGGGCAGCCGGTCGGGGGTGGCGGTGCGGAATCCCACCCGACCGTCGAGGCGCGCCGGGTCCAACCCGGCGGAAGCACCCGGGAGCAGCCGCTCCAGCCGCTCCAGGTTGCTGGCATGGCTTTCCAGGCGCGGCTCGGGGTCGTCGTCGGAGTCGAAGGTGGCGCCCACGGAGCCCACGCCCTGGGCCGCGGGCGTGACGCATCCCTCGCGACATACCACCAGCGACAATGGCCCCAGCGCCTCGGCCGGAAGGAAGCTCGCCTGCCCGCGCACCTTGCGGAAGGGCAGTGCCGCCGCCTGGGGCAGGGCATTGGCCTCATGGGCATTCGCCAGCACCAGCAGCGGCGCCTCGGCGATCACGCTGCCGTCGCGGTCCATGACCCGCCAGGCTCCGTCATTCCTTCGGACGGCGGCGGCTTCGCGGCCCCAGTGCACCCTGACCGCGCCGTGGCGCAACAGATTGCTCGCGCACAGGGAGATCGGGTTGATCCAGCCCCCGGCGCGGACCAGCATCCCGCCGCCGGCGACTTGCCGCCCCGCGAGCAGCGCAGCGTCTGCCGCGGAGAGCGGCGCCGCGTAATCCGCCGGATAGCGGTGGGCCGCGAGAATGTCTGCAAAGTCCTGTTCCTGCCGGGCGTTGCGCGCCACCTGCAGTACGCCGCAGGGCGCCCATTTCAGGGGCAGCCCCGCCGCCGCCAGCGCCTGCCAGTGGCGCAGCGCCGCCAGGCAGCCCGCCCGCGACAGGCGCGAGGCGATGTTGTCGTCCCGGGAGAACATGGGCTTGAATACCCCGGCGATGGGATCCAACGGCCCGCCGGCGGGCGCCGGGCGGCGGTCAATGACTTCCACCTCCCAGCCGCGGGCGCCCAGCCGCTCCGCCACCGCGCTGCCCGCGATGCCGGCACCCAGCACCAGCACCCGGCTCCGCGGGGCTGGCGAGGACCCTGCGGCGCGCTGCGCCGGCGCGTAATGCCCGGCGAGCATCTCCCGCTTCGGTCCGAAACCCGGTTGCTTTTCCGTGGCGAAGCCGGCGGCGGCGAGGCCGTCGCGCACGCTCCCCGCCACGCTCCAGGTGGCCAGCGTCGCCCCCGGCGCGCATACATGCGCCAGCGACCGGAACACCTGCGGCGACCACATGTCCGGGTTCTTCGCCGGCGCGAACCCGTCCAGGTAGAGGGCGTCGGCCCGCGCCCGCAGCTTCGGCAGCGTGTCCGCGATGGCGCCGAACATCAGGGTCAGCACCACGCGGCCGGCATCGAGGTGCAGGCGGTGGTAACCCGGCACCAGCAGCGGCCACGCGTCCCGCAACCGCGCCGCCGCCTCGGTGAGTTCCGGCAGCCGCTCGTGCAGCGTCGCCAGGTCGTCGCGCGCGAAGGGGTGCTTCTCCGCTGCCAGGTAATGCAGGCGCCCGCAGCGCCCGGGATCGGCGCGCCAGGCGTGCCAGGTGGCGAGGAAGTTCAGTCCGAGCCCGAAGCCGGTCTCCAGGATCACGAAGCGCTCGCGGCCCATCCACCGCTCCGGCAGGCGGTTGCCGGCGAGGAACACCCGGCGCGCCTGCTCGAGGCCTCCCGCCGCAGAGTGATAGAGGTCGCCGTAGATCTCCGAATACGGCGTGCCGTCGGCGGCGAAGGCGGGCCGTGCCGGTTCCAGGGGCGCGACCGGCATCGCTCAGGCCCCTTGCTGCGCGGATTCGCGCTCGAACAGCTCGATCGCGGCGTCCGCCACCTTGCCCGTGTCATACCAGGCATAGGCGCCGACCCCCATGGCGCCGATCACCGGCAGCCAGCGCGAGGCGCCGGTCCCCGCGGCGCGCTGGACGATGCGCAGGCCCACCTTTCCCGCCGCGGCTTCCAGCGCCTTCGCCGGAAGCCGGCGCACCAGCCAGCGGCTTCCCACCCGCACCACCAGGTCGCGCACCGCCTGGGCCGCGGCGTAGCGGAACAGGCAGTAGAGCATGTGCTCGGGGGTCAGGGTAGCGTGGCGGCCGTAGGCGCCGGCGATGTCCGCCACCATCTGCGCCTGGATGCGCCAGATGGCAGCCAGCTCCGGGACGATGGTGAGCCAGCCCAGCGGGCCCACCGGCAGCGCCAGGGTGCCGGCGGTGACGGAGGCCCGCCGGGCGGCCGCCTTCGCGATGGCCATTGCCCGCAGCGCCGGGTTTTCGCCGGCGCGCTCCCGGGTAGGCGGCACGCGGGTCAGGATCTCGAGGATGGCCCCGGTGATCCGTTTGGAGGCATCCGCGGGGGCGGGGAGTGGAGGCTCAGTCAAGGCGCTCGCGTTTTCGGGGCGGGACAGCGCGATTAGACGCGAGGCGCGCACCTGCGGCAAGTCCGCACCCATGCGCTGCTGCATGGGTGCGCTCCGGCGGGTCGAATCCGCGCGGCACCGTGGCAAAGCGCCGCATGCGACACCAAGCCGCGAAGTGCCGCGCCGCGACCCCCGTAGAATCGCCCGCATTGCCCGAATCCGCTGCGGCACCCCTGTCCGCGTCCCGGGAACAAGAATACGGAGAGAAAAAGCCATGCGACGCCGCCATTCGTACGCCACGCTCCTGCTGGGCGCCCTGGCAGGTTCCTTTCCCGCCGCCGCTCGGGCCGATGGGCCGATCGCGCTCCAGGAAGTGTCCGTCACCGCGACGCGCGAGGCGCAGCCGCTGGTGGAGACGCCGGCCTCGGTGGGCATCATCACGGGCGAGACCATTCAGCAGGTGAAGCCCACGCATCCCTGGCAGATCATGAACCAGGTTCCGGGGGTGGCGGTGGGCGTGACCAACGGCGAGGGCCATACCACCGCCATCCGCCAGCCCTTCACCACCAGCCCGGTTTACCTGTTCCTGGAAGACGGCATTCCCAGCCGCTCCACCGGCTTCTTCAACCACAACGGCCTCTACGAGATCAACATCCCGCAGGCGGGAGGCATCGAGGTGGTGCGGGGGCCGGGCAGCGCCCTCTACGGCTCGGACGCCGTCGCCGGCGTGATCAACGTGCTGACGCCGGCACCGCCCCCGGCCCTCGAGATCCGCGGCTCCCTGGAGCTCGGAGACCATGGCTGGATCCGGGGACTGCTGAGCGGCGGCTCCGCTGCGGGCGACGACGGCTGGCGGGGCGACCTCAACCTGACGCACACCGACGGCTGGCGCGACAGCACCGCCTACGACCGCCAGAGCGGCTTCGCGCGCTGGGACCACGCCATCGGCGGCAACGCGATGCTCAAGACCCTGCTCGGGTTCTCCTACATCGACCAGCAGACCGGCGCCAATTCGCCGCTGATCTACAGCGACTACCAGAACAACCCGACGCTCAACTACATGCCCATTGCCTACCGCAAGGTGGGCGCGTTCCGGCTCTCCACCACCTACGACCGCTACATGGGCGATTCCCTGCTGTCGGTGACGCCCTATTTCCGGGACAACAGCATGGATCTGCTGGCCTCCTTCCGGCTGAGCTTCGACCCGACCCTGGCGGAGACCGAGAACCAGTCCTATGGCGTGATGCTGAAGTGGCGCAGGGACTTCGCGCCCCTGCGCGCACGCCTCATCGCCGGCCTGGACCTGGACTACAGTCCGGGCAGCCGCGACGAGACGCGGCTCAACGTCGTGACCCGGGGTGCCGGCGCCTCGCGCCGCTTCCTCGCCTACACCTTCGGCCCCCAGGTCTACGACTACGACGTCAGCTTCAGCGGAGTCTCGCCCTATCTGCACGGCGAGATTTCACCGGTCGAGAAGCTCCGCGTCACCGCGGGCCTGCGCTACGACCACCTGAGCTACGACTTCGACAACAACTTTCTCCCGGTCGCGGTCGCCGCCGCCGGACGCTTCTACGGGCAGGCGCCCGACACCAGGGTAAACTTCGACCGCGCCAGCCCCAAGATCGGCGCCACCTACGCGCTCAGCCCGGATACCCATTTGCGCGCCTCCTTCAACACCGGCTTCCGGGCGCCGTCCGAGGGCCAGTTGTTCCGCCCCTCCAACGCCACCAGCGCCGCCGCGGCCCAGCTCTCGGCCCTCAGCGCACTGGGTCTGGAGGCGATCAAGGCGGAGCAGTGGGAAGCGGGCGTGCGCGGCGCCGTGGCGGGGCTATCCTATGACCTGGCCCTCTACAACCTGGAACTGCGCGACGACATCGTGAGCTACCGCGACCCGGCGACCAACGCCACCACCGTCGTCAACGCCGGAGAGACCCGTCACCGCGGTGTCGAGGTTGGGCTGGGCACGCCACTGGGCCGGGACTTCCGGTTCGATGTC
>DASTHR010000387.1:0-2065 GCA_035718105.1 Burkholderiales bacterium | reverse complement strand
GGCCAGCCCGGAGCAGATCCAGGCCCAGCGGCGCCGCGCCGACCAGGCCCTCGCGGAGATCCGATCCGGAAAGGATTTCGCCCAGGTGGCCGCGGCGTTTTCGGACGCCCCGGACGGCCTGCAGGGCGGAAACATGGGGTGGCGCGCTCCCGCCCGGCTCCCCGCCATCTTCGCCGAGGTGGCGGAGAAGCTGCGCCCCGGGGAGGTGAGCCCGGTGCTGCGCAGCCCCGCGGGATTCCACATCGTGAAACTGGTGGACAAGCGCGGGGCAGATGCTGCGGTCGCCATCACCCAGACCCACGCCCGCCACATCCTGATCAAGACCAGCGAGCTGGTGTCGGAAGCCGACGCCCGCAACCGACTGATCCAGCTCAAGGAGCGCATCGAGAACGGCGCCAGCTTCGCCGACCTGGCGCGACTGCAGTCGGAGGACGGGAGCGCCGCCAATGGCGGCGACCTGGGCTGGATCTCGCCCGGCGACACGGTGCCGGAGTTCGAGCGCGCCATGGACGCGCTGCGCCCGAACCAGGTCTCGGATCCGGTCCAGTCCCCTTTCGGCTGGCACCTGATCCAGGTCCTGGAGCGGCGCACCCAGGACGTCACCAAGGACCGCCAGCGGCTGGTGGCGCGCCAGGCCATCCGCGCCCGCAAGGCCGACGAAGCCTATCAGGAGTGGCTGCGGCAGCTGCGCGACCGCGCCTACGTCGAGATCCGCCTGGACGAGCGGTGAGGCGTGACAGGTGAGGCGACGAGGCCCATGTCACCCCTGCTCGCCATAACGGCAGGCGAGCCGGCCGGAGTCGGGCCCGAACTGTGCGCGACCCTGGCGGACCGCGACCTGCCGGTCCCGCTGGTGGTGGTCGCCGACCGCGAACTGCTGCGGGCACGCGCCCGACTGATTGGCCGCGAGATCGACATCGCCGATTACGTCCCCGGCGTTGAACCGCCCCCCGGCGTACTGCAGGTACTGCACCTGCCGCTGGCGCGGTCGAGCGAGCCCGGTCGACCTGATCCCGCCAACGCCCGCTACGTCCTCGCCACCCTGGAGCGCGCCCTCGCCGGTTGCATGAGGGGCGAGTTCGCCGCCATGGTCACCGCGCCGGTGCACAAGGGGGTGATCAACGAGGCAGGCGTGCCGTTCACCGGCCACACCGAGTTCCTGGCCGAGCACACGGGCACTCCGCGGGTGGTGATGATGCTGGTGGGGGGTGGACTGCGGGTGGCGCTCGCCACCACCCACCTCGCCCTGCGGGAGGTGGCGGAGGCGATCACGGCCGAATCCCTGGAGCAGACGCTGCGCATCCTGCACACGGACCTGGTGCGCCGGTTTGGCCTCGCAGCGCCGCGCATCCTGGTGGCCGGGCTCAACCCCCACGCCGGCGAGTCTGGACATCTCGGGCGCGAAGAGGTCGAGGTCATCACCCCGGTGCTGGACAAGCTGCGGGGGGAGGGCCTGCGGCTGCAGGGACCGCTCCCCGCGGACACCCTGTTCACCCCGGCGCGGCTCGCCGGCTGCGACTGCGTGCTGGCCATGTACCACGACCAGGGACTGCCGGTGCTGAAATATGCCAGCTTCGGGCGCGGCATCAACGTCACCCTGGGACTGCCAGTGATCCGTACCTCTGTGGATCACGGCACGGCCTTGGACCTGGCGGGGAGCGGTCGCGCCGATCCCGGCAGCCTCCTTGCCGCCATCGAGGCGGCCGCGGACATGGCCCGCCGCCAATCCGGAGTGATGGCTTGATCCGCCTCGCGCGTCACGGCATCTGATGAGCCACGTCCCGCGCAAGCGCTTCGGGCAGCATTTCCTCCACGACCGCCACATCATAGCGAAGATCCTGGACGCGCTAGACCCGCGCCCCGGGGACCTGGTGGTGGAAATCGGACCAGGCCTGGGCGCGCTGACCCGGCCACTGCTGGAGCGCCTGCCGCACCTGCACGTGGTAGAGATCGACCGCGACCTGGCGGCGCGGCTGGAACAGGAAATCGGGCCGGAGCACCTGACGGTACACTGCGTGGACGCCCTGGAGTTCGACTTTTCCGTACTGGGTTCGAACCTGCGGGT
>DASTHR010000386.1:0-4048 GCA_035718105.1 Burkholderiales bacterium | reverse complement strand
GGAGCGCCCGGCCCTGATCCGGGCCCGCCAGCGCGAAGAACAGGCCGTGGCCGGCATCGCGAGCAACGCCTGAGCCGGCTCATACACCGTCCGGAGAATCCGCATGAAATGCTTATCCCCGCGTTGGGCACTGGCCCTCCTACTGCTGCTCGCGGGCGTCGCGCAGGGCGCCGGCGAAGATGCCGAACTGCGCCGCCTGCAGGGTATCCTTGGCGTCATCAACCAGGAAATCCAGGCGGCTTACCAGCAATACCAGACCATAGCCGAGGCCCGGCGCAACGCGTTTCAGCTACAACTGTTCCGCGACTTGAGAACGCCGGATGTCCAGAATTTCGAGCTTGCCCAGGAAGAACAGCGGGAGGCAATGCGCCGGGACCGGGAACTCGGGGAGCAGATGAATCAGACGCTGGCGCGAATCCGGGAACTCGAGGCCCGCAAACAGCCGATCCTGCAGCGCATCTACCAGCTCATCGAGGAAGTTTCAGTCGCCGTGCCGCGGCCCGCGCCGGCCACGGAAGCGCCCGTGGCGGCGCCCGTGTCCCCGCCACGGAGCTACTAGGACAAAGGCATCGCGCTCATGCCCGCCGGGCGGCGATCACGCTCGGCACTTCCTTCAGCAGCGCCAGCAGCCGCGCGAGCTGGCCACCGTCGTGGATCTCCACCGTGAACTGCATCCGCGCCCGTTCGCTGCGGCTCGCGGTATTGGTGGCGATGACATTGATCTTCTCCCGGGAGAACACCTCGGAGACGTCGCGCAGCAACCCCTGCCGGTCGTTCGCGTCCACCTGCAGGCTGACCGGGTAGACCCCCACCGCCTTTGCGCCCCAGTCTGCGGCGATGAGCCGCTCCCGCGCCTGCGCGGACAGCCGCTCGATGCTGGGGCAACCCTGGCGGTGAATGGTCACGCCCCGGCCGTGGCTTACGAAGCCGATGATGGGATCCGGAGGCAATGGCCGGCAGCACTTCGCCAGCGTGGTAAGCAGCTTGTCCACGCCGAGCACCAGGATGCCGTCGCCGGTGCCGGATGCCGCCCGGCGCCGCGGCACCGGCGCCGCCTCCTCCGCCGGGGGCCGCTCCTCCTCCCGCAGGCCGCTCGCCAGCTGCGGGGTCTTGATGTCGCCCCGGGACAAGGCCAGGAGGAAATCCTCCAGCCTCGGAAAGCCGAACTTCTCCGCCACCTTCTCGAAGTTGATCGCGCCCAGGCCGTGGCGCTTGATCTCCTGCTCCAGCATGGCCCGGCCCTGGGCCAGGGCCGCGTCGTGCTCCTGGCTCTTGAACCACTGCCGCACCTTGCTGCGGCCCCTCGGGCTCTTGAGGTAGCCCAGCGACGGGTTGAGCCAGTCGCGCGAAGGCCCGCCCTGCTTGGCGGCGATGATCTCCACGCGCTGGGCGTTCTTCAGCTGGTAGCCGAGCGGGACGATGTTGCCGTCCACCTTGGCGCCGCGGCAGCGGTGCCCAAGATCGGTGTGCACGTGGTAAGCGAAATCGATGGGCGTCGAGCCCCTGGGCAGATCGATCACCTTGCCCTGGGGCGTGAAGACATAGACCGCGTCCTCGAACAGGGCGGTCTTGAACTGCTCCGCCAGTTCCTCGGCGTCGACCACGTCCTCCTTCCAGTCGAGGATCTGGCGCAGCCAGGCGATCTTCTCGTCATAGCGCGGATCGTGGCGCGCGCCCTCCTTGTAGCGCCAGTGGGCGGCGAAGCCCAGCTCGGCCTGCTGGTGCATCTCGTGGGTGCGGATCTGCACCTCGACCGCCTTGCCCTCCGGCCCCACCACCGCGGTGTGCAACGAGCGGTAATCGTTGCCCTTGGGCTTCGCGATGTAGTCGTCGAACTCCTTCGGGATCGGCGTCCACAAATTGTGCACGATGCCCAGGGCCGCGTAGCAGTCCTTCACGTCGTCCACCAGGATGCGCACCGCTCGGGCGTCGTAGATTTCGCCGAATTCCAGCTGCTTGCGCTGCATCTTCTTGTAGATGCTGTAGATGTGCTTGGGGCGGCCGCGCACCTCGGCGCGGATGCCGGCGCGCTCCAGCTCGGTGCGCAGTGCGGCTATCACCTCCCCGATATAGCGCTCGCGATCCACGCGGCGCTCGTCCAGCATCTTCGCGACCTGCTTGTAGACGTCCGGGCGCAGCACGCGGAACGACAAGTCCTCCAGCTCCCACTTGGCGTTCCACACCCCCAGGCGGTTGGCCAGGGGCGCGAAAATGTCCCGCGCCTCCCGCGCGATCACCTCGCGGCCGGGGACGTCGCGCCCCACGACGTAGCGCAGTGCCTGGGCGCGCTCGGCGAGCTTGATGATCACCACCCGGATGTCCTGAACCATGGCCAGCAGCATCTTGCGCAGGCCCTCGGCCTGGGCCGCGGCATCGCCGCCCGCCTGCTGCGCCCCCGACAGCAGCCGGATCTGGTTCATCCGCGCCACCCCTTCCACCAGCGCCAGCACGCTTCCGCCAAAGGTGGTGCGCAGCTTCTCCGGCCAGTCCGCCAGGTATTCCGGGACCGCATGCAGGATGGCCGCGGCCAGCGACTCGTGGTCGAGGCGCAGCTGGGCGAGAATGCCCGCCGTGCCCAAGGCGCTCTCCGCCACCGGCTCCCCGGTGGGGAGGGTTTTCCCCTCGTACAGCGGAAGGGCGAAATCCAGGGCGCGGCGCACCATCGCCGCCTCGGCGGCTTCCAGCCGCGGCGCGAAATGCTCCATCCACGACTCGGCGTCGGGGGAGATGCGGGATATGAGCGGCGCTCCGGGATCCATGATCAAAATTATCGCATGCCCCGGGCCCGGCATAGCCCTGCTGGCTTATACTGATTTCAGGGTGCGCAGAGACCCGCGTTGGAGGAGAAAACGTTGCGTCCGTCAGTCATCCGCAAGTCCCCCGAGCGCCTGCGGCCGGCCCCCAACCTTGCCGATTATGCCGCCGAGCGCGCGGCGTTCCGCTGGGAGCAGGCGCGCGCGGCCCTCGCCGGGTCTCCCGCGGGAGGAATTAACATCGCCTGCGAGGCGGTGGACCGCCACGCCGCGGGCGCGCTGGGCGACCATGTCGCCTTTCGCTGGCTGGGCCGCCGTGGCGACCAGCGCCGCTTCACCTATAGCGACCTGTCGCGCCTGAGCAACCGCTTTGCCAACGTGCTGCGGAGCCTGGGCATCGGCAAGGGCGACCGGCTGTTCATCCTTGCGGGACGCATCCCCGAGCTTTATGTGGCGGTGCTGGGCGCGCTGAAGAACGGCACCGTGGTCTCGCCCCTGTTCTCGGCCTTCGGCCCCGAGCCCATCCGCACCCGCATTGCCCTGGGCGAGGGTGTCGCCCTCGTCACCACCGACGGGCTTTACAGGCGCAAGGTCGCGCCGGTGGCCGCGGATTTGCCGCGCCTGAAGCATGTGCTCCTGGCCGGCGAGGATGGCCGTCCGCCGGCCGCGATTCCCGGCACCCTGGACCTTGCCGCCCTGATGCACTCCGCGCCGGAGAGTCTGGACCCGGAGCGCACCGGCGCCGAGGACATGGCGCTGCTGCATTTCACCAGCGGCACCACGGGCACGCCCAAGGGGGCGGTCCACGTTCACGGCGCGGTGCTCACCCACTGGGCCACCGGCAGGTACGCCCTGGACCTGCACCCGGAGGATGTGTTCTGGTGCACCGCCGACCCGGGCTGGGTCACCGGCACCTCCTACGGCATCATCGCCCCGCTGCTCCACGGCGTGACCAGCGTTATCGACGAAGCGGACTTCGACGCGGAGCGCTGGTACACGATCCTCCAGGAGCAGAAGGTGAGCGTCTGGTACACCGCGCCCACCGCGATACGCATGCTGATGAAGGCCGGCCCCGGGATCCCGAAGAAGTACCGGTTCCCGGACCTGCGCTTCGTGGCCAGCGTCGGCGAGCCCCTCAACCCCGAGGCCGTGTGGTGGGGGCAGGAGGTGCTGGGGCTGCCGATCCACGACAACTGGTGGCAGACCGAGACCGGCGGCATCATGATCGCCAACACGCCTTCCCAGGACATCAAGCCCGGCTCCATGGGCCGGCCCCTGCCGGGCGTGGACGCCGC
>DASTHR010000385.1:0-7516 GCA_035718105.1 Burkholderiales bacterium | reverse complement strand
GAGCTACGGCGATCTCTGCGCCCTCATCACCCGGGGCCGGCGCGCCGCGGAGAAGGGCAGCTACCGGCTCACCCGCGCCGACATGGAGGACAGCACCCCGGGCTGCGTCGCGATCCTGATTCCCCCGGCGGAGCCGGACACGAATCTCCCCTCTCCCCCCGGGAGCGGGGCCCGGGAGAGGGTTGGGGATAACGGATCAATGGGCTCACTCCTCGAGCAGGCCTGCTGGCTGCGGGACCGCTTCCGGGGGCGGGCCTGGATCGCGGCGGAGCTGCTGTGCGGACCCGACGACCGCACCCGGCTCGCGCGGCTCCGGGAATTCGCCGCCGCGGCGCGCCTGCCTCTCGTGGCATCGGGCGACGTGCACATGCATGTGCGCAGCCGCCGCGCGCTGCAGGACACCCTCACCGCCATCGGCCTCGGCCTGCCGCTGACCGGGGCCGGCAACGCGCTGTTTCCCAACGGCGAGCGCCACCTCCGCTCCCGGGAGCGGCTGGCGCGGACCTACCCGCCCGAGCTGCTGGCCGCCACGGTGGAGATCGCCGGGCGCTGCGGCTTCGACCTGGGCAGCCTGCGCTACGAGTATCCCGAGGAGATCGTGCCGCCGGGGGAGACGCCGGCAGGCTGGCTGCGCAGGCTCACCGAGGAAGGGTTCCGGTGGCGCTTCGGGGCAAGCCCCTCCGTCGCCTCCCCCGGAAATGGGGGACAGAGGGGGAATTCCGATGTCATCAAGGCACGGCATCTGGTCGAGCACGAGCTCCGGCTGATCGCCGAGCTGGGCTATGAGCCCTACTTTCTCACGGTCCACGACATCGTGAAGTTCGCCCGCAGCCGCGGCATTCTGTGCCAGGGGCGCGGCTCCGCCGCCAACTCCGCGGTGTGCTACTGCCTGGGCATCACCGAGGTGGACCCCTCGCGCATGGAGATGCTGTTCGAGCGCTTCATCTCCCGGGAGCGCAACGAGCCGCCGGACATAGACGTGGACTTCGAGCACCAGCGGCGCGAGGAGGTGATCCAGTACATCTACGAAAAATACGGCCGGGAGCGGGCGGCGCTGGCCGCCACCGTCATCACCTACCGGCCCCGCAGCGCCATCCGCGACGTGGGCAAGGCCCTGGGCCTGTCCCTGGCACAGGTGGACGCCCTGGCCAAGACCATGGCCTGGTGGGACGGGCGCAGCGTTGTACCGGATCGCCTCCGGGAAGCCGGCCTCGACCCGGGAAGCCCGGTGGCGCGGCGGCTCACGGCGCTGGTGGCGGAGATCCAGGGCTTCCCGAGGCACCTCTCGCAGCACGTGGGCGGATTCGTGATCGCCCGCGGGCTGCTCTCGCGCCTGGTGCCGGTGGAGAACGCGGCCATGGAGGACCGCACGCTCATCCAGTGGGACAAGGATGACCTGGATACCCTGGGATTGCTGAAGGTGGACGTGCTGGCGCTGGGCATGCTCTCCTGCATCCGCCGGGCGCTGGCTCTGGTTTCGAAATGGCGGGGCCGGGAGCTTGCCATGTCCGACGTTCCCGCCGAGGACCCGGCGGTGTACGAGATGGTGGGCCGCGGCGACACCGTCGGGGTGTTTCAGATCGAGTCCCGCGCCCAGATGGCCATGCTGCCGCGCCTGCAGCCGCGCTGCTTCTACGACCTGGTGATCGAGGTGGCCATCGTGCGCCCCGGACCGATCCAGGGCGGCATGGTGCATCCCTACTTGCGCCGGCGCCAGAAGCTGGAGCCCGTCACCTACCCTTCGGAAGCGGTGAAGCAGGTGCTGGAGCGCACCCTGGGCGTGCCCATCTTCCAGGAGCAGGTGATGAGCCTCGCCGTGGTGGCCGCCGGCTTCACCCCCGGCGAGGCGGACCAGTTGCGCCGCTCCATGGCGGCGTGGCGGCGCAAGGGCGGCCTGTGGCATTTCCAGGAGCGGCTGGCGACGGGGATGAAGGCCCGGGGCTACACGGAGGAATTCGCGAACCGCATCTTCAAGCAGATCCTGGGATTCGGCGAGTACGGCTTCCCCGAGTCCCACGCCGCCAGCTTCGCGCTCCTGGTGTACGTCTCCGCCTGGCTCAAGTGCCACCACCCGGCGGCCTTCGCCGCGGCGCTGCTCAACAGCCAGCCCATGGGCTTCTACTCGCCTTCGCAGATCCTGCAGGATGCCCGCCGCCACGGCGTGGCGATCCTGCCGGCAGACGCCGCGGCGAGCAAATGGGATTGCACGCTGGAAAAAAGTGAAAGGGGAATGGTGACGGGTGAATCCCCCTCACCCTTCACCCTTCACGCCTCACCGGCCTTGCGCCTCGGCCTGCGCATGGTGCGCGGGCTGTCGCAGGAGGGCGGCGAGCGCATCATCGCCCTCCGGCGCAGGAGCGCTTTCGCGAGCGTGGAGGATCTCGCCCGCCGCGCGAAGTTGAGCCGCCACGACCTGCAATGCCTGGCGGGAGCGGGGGCGCTGGCCTCCCTCGCCGGGCACCGCCGGCTGGCGGCCTGGGAGGTGGCGGGGGTCGAGGCACCGCCGCCGCTGCTGGAGGGCGCGCCGATCAGCGAGCCCCAGCCGGCGCTCCCCGCCCCCACCGAGGGCGAAAACCTGGTGGACGACTACCGGAACCTGGGCTTCACCCTGGGCCGCCATCCCCTCGCCCTGCTGCGCCCGCGGCTGGCGAGAATGCGCTGCGTGAGCGCCGAGCAACTTCGGCGCCTGCCCCACGGCAGCCGGGCCCGGGCCGCGGGGCTGGTCACGGGGCGCCAGCGCCCCGACACCGCCAGCGGGGTGGTGTTCGTGACCCTGGAGGATGAAACCGGGATGGTGAACGTGATCGTGTGGCGCGACCTGGTGGAAAACCAGCGCCGCGAACTGCTGGGCTCGAGCCTGATGGGGGTCTCAGGCGTGATCGAGCGCCAGGGGGAAGTGGTGCATCTGGTGGCGCGGCGGCTGGCCGATCACTCGCGGCTGCTGGGGCGCCTCACCGCCCGCTCCCGGGATTTTCACTGACCGCGAGCGACTACTTCTGCCTGTAGGGATCGAAGCGGGCCCGCAACTGCCCGCCAAAGGTGCCCGGCGCGATGCCCCAGTAGACCGGCGTGTACCAATCGCCCGACGCGGAGTAATTGACCAGCAGCGAGCCGTCCGGCGCCCTGGAGAAAGCGAGCCGCCGGCTGCTGCCCCCGCCGATCGGCCTTCCCTCGTGCTGGGGGAGGGCCGCGTGGCTCTTGTAATAGCCGAGGATGCGCTCATTGCCGTCGCACCAGAAATCGGCCCAGGGCAGGAACAGTTCGTACATGCCCAAATCGTATTGCGGCGCCCGCAGGATCATTCCGTCGGGCTGGCGCTGGAAAATCACGCGCATCACCCCCGGCTGTATGCCCAGCAGGTCGCTCAGGTAAACATCCCCCGCAGAAGCCTCGCTGGCGCGGTTCTCGTACTCGCCCGAGACGTCAGGACAGCCGGCAACCGGCTCCGCGGCCGCAACGGCGCCCGCCAGCGCCATGGCGACGACCGAGGCCGACGCGCGGGCAAGGGATGCACGGGACAACCAACCAGTTTGGAGGGGCATTTTTGTTTCTCCGCTGCGCAGATCTCTCCGGTCATGATATCACCGCCGGCGCGTAGGCGGTCATGCCCGGCCGTAGACCGGAATCGCGGCGCCGCTGATGTCACGCCCCGCGTCGGAGAGCAGGAAGGCCACCGCACGTGCCACCTGCTCCGGCGCCACCCAGCGCGAGAAATCCGCGTCCGGCATGGCGGCGCGGTTCTGGGGGGTGTCCAGGATGCTGGGCAGGACGCTGTTGGCGGTCACGCCCGATTCCTTCAGTTCCGCGGCCAGCGTCTCCACCATGCGCAGCAGCGCCGCCTTGGACGCGCTATAGGCCGCGAAATTCGCCATGCCCTGCACCCCCGGGCGGGCGCCCACCGCCACCACCCGCCCGCTTCCCCGGGCCACCATGCCGGGCACGAAGGCGCGCACCGCGTTCACGGTGGTGCGCAGGTTGAGGGTCAGCATCCGCTGCCACTCCGCGTCATCGGTCTGCCACACCGGCTTGCCGCCGGCGAAGCCACCCACCGTGTGCACCAGCGCGTCCACGCGCCCGAATCGCTCCAGCACCGCCCGCGCCGCCGCCTGCGCGGCATGGGCATCGGCGAGGTCCACCCCGTTGAGCAGCACATGGGGTGCTCCCAACTCCGGAAACAGGCCGCCGAGACGCTGCGCTGAGTGGTCCATCAGCACCAGCTGCGCCCCCGCGGTGCGCAGCTCCCGCGCGCAAGCCGCGCCCAGGTTGCCCGCTGCCCCCGTGACCACCACCACCCGGTCCTTGAGTCCTTCGATGCGCATGATTCGTCTCCTCTGGTTGTTCGGAGTGGCTGGATTGTGGCTTCAATGCGGTGGCGCGGGCACATGCTCCGCCCACCATTTCGCCGCCTGCGCCGGGCCCCAGGGATGCCCCTCCAGCACCTTGTCGAAAACCGCCACCAGTTCCCCGACGGTGGCCGGGCGCAGGTCGCGGTCTTTCGCCAGGCAGCGCATCACCAGCTCGTCCAGCAGCGCCGGCACCGCCTCGCCCACGAGCTCCGCCGGCCGCCGCGGCGGCGCGTTGAGCACCTGATTGGTGAGATCGAGGTCGTTCGCGGCCTCGAACAGCTTCTGGCCCGTCAGCACGTGGAACGCCACCGCCCCGACGGCGTAAATGTCCGCCCGCCCGTCCACGTCCGCCGGGCTGCGGATGCGCTCCGGCGCCATGTAGAGCGGCGTGCCCAGGATCCGCACGGCACGGGTGAGATCCCGTGTCGCGGCGCTGCTCACGTCCTTCACCAGTCCGAAATCCAGGACCTTGGCGACGTCGCACTCCGTTCCCTGGCGGCAGAGCATGATGTTCTGGGGCTTGATGTCGCGGTGTATCAGCCCCCTCCGGTGCATCTCCGCCAGCGACTCGCAGGCCTGGCGCAGGGCAAAGGCCACGCGGGCCGCGGGCATGGGTCCGAACCGCTCCACCATCTCGCCCAGCGACAAGCCGTCCAGGTGCTCCATGGCGTAGTAGAACATGCCGTTGAAGGCGCGGCCGTAGTCGTAAATGCGCACGGTGTTGGGATGCCGCAGCCGGCTCGCGAGCTGCACCTCGCGGGCAAAGCGCGCGATCATCTCGTCGGTCGCGGCGTGGGGCTTGAGCACCTTCACCGCAGCGGGCCGGGTGAGGTAGGCATGCTGCGCCAGGTAAACGGTGCTCATGCCGCCCTCGCCGATTTCGCGCAACAGACGGTAAGGCCCCACCTGCAGCGGATCGGCCTCGCCCCTCAAACGCGACCACGCCTGAGGTGACAGGTAGGCGCCCAGCCACAGCAGCAGGATGAATCCGAGCATCGCCGCAAAACTGGCGTGAAAATAGCCGAGCGGCGCGTAGCCCTCCCCGGTGCTCATCTCCACCGCCACTCCCATGCCGTACTCCGGGAGCCAGCGCCAGGCCCCCACCACCTCGACGCCAAGGTAGTTCCGGTAAGGGTCGAGGATGATTCCCCGCATGCGCGCGGGATCGCTGTTGCCGATGCTGCCGATGGCCGCGGCCGCGAGGCGGGTCGGCGGCTGGGCGCCGCGGTCGGTTTCGGGCCGGTATCCCTGCAGCAGATCACCGCCAGGATCGCGCAGTTGCACCCGAAATATGCTGCTCGCCTCCCCCTCCGGCAACAGCCCCGCCGCCTGCAACGCAGCGGGGAAACGACTGTCGGAGAGCATGGTCCCCGAAGCATCGAAGGCGTATGCCTCACCGGTGTCCCCGGGCCGCGCCGCGGTCAGGATCCGGGCAAAGCGCTCATGGGCGTTCTTGGCAAAACCGAGGGCGGCAATCACCTTGCCGTCACCGTCGCGCACCGGGGCAACGACCCAGGCGACCGCCCGCAGCGGTTCCACCACCTCGGCGCCCTCTACCCGCGCGCCCTCGGGAAACGGCGCAATGAACCGCGTCTCCCCCCGGAACACGTCCCGCAGGCGCTCCTGCATGGCCGGCGCAAGCAGGCGGCCGGCGTATCGCTCGAAGCCTGTGGCGATGATGCGCCCCTCGGGGCTCACGGCATTCACCGCCACCACGTGCTCGGAGCGCAGCGCCGGTTCCAGCGCTGTCAGGAGCGCGGTGCGCGCGGGGGCGTTCCACAGCGCCTGTGCGGTGCCCTCGGGGCTGCCCGCCAGGGATGCCAGTTCCGCCACCGGAGCCCGCACCTCGGGGCGCGCTGCCCACGCCGCCGCGTCCGCGCGCTTCTCCTCGATCCAGCGGTTCAGCGCCTCCACCTGGGTCGCCAGCAGGGCCTGCATGCCCGCCTCACGGATGTCGCGCAGCGAGTGGCGCACGCTGACATAGGTCCAGGCGCCCAGGCCCGCAACAACCAGCAGCAGAAGGATCAGCACCAGGGTGGTGCGGTTGCGGATGCCCAGGGCCGCCAGCGCCGCGCGCAGCGGGCCCGGGCCGGCGCGCAGGGACGGCGGGAGCGGCTGCGAAGAATCGCTGGGAGGGGCGTCGCGCATTCGGGCTTTATCGCAGGAAGCCGCCGCCGAGGCAACCGCCGCGGTAAGCCACCCCTAATGCGGCCGCCGGCAGCCCGCGCAGCGTGGCGCGTCCGGTTCCCCGGCCGGATGCGCGCCGGTCCCGCAGGAGCCGCGCAGGCAGCGTCCCGTCAGAATCCGCCCGAGGGACAGTCCCAGCACCGCCAGGCAAAAGATGATGATGGTGGCGAGGAACAGGGCCAGCACGGCGTCAGCGGGAGGAGACATGGTCCTCGCCCGCGAAATTGTCGTAAAAGATGCTGTCTTTCTCCACTCCCAGGTCCGAGAGCAGCTTGAGCACCGCCATGGACAGGGCCCGGGGCCCGCACAGGTAGTACTCGCAGTCCTCCGGCGCCGGGTGATGCCGAAGATAGGTGTCGTAGATGAAGTTGTGGATGTAACCCGAGTAGCCGGACCAGTTGTCCTCCGGCTCCGGCCTGGAGAGACAGAGGTGCCAGGAGAAGTTCGGTCGCCCGGCCGCGAGCCGCTCGAACTCGTCCCGGTACAGTGCGTCGCGCAGGCTGTGCGCCCGGTACCAGTAAGACACCTTGCGCCGGGTGTCGAGGCGGAAAAACTGGTCATAGATGATGGAGCGCAGCGGCGCCATCCCCGCGCCTCCGCCGATGAAGATCATCTCGGCTTCGGTGTCCCGCGCCCCGAACTCGCCGAAGGGACCGGACAGCGTCACCCGGTCTCCGGGCTTCAGCCCGAACAGGTAGGAGGACATGATCCCGGGCGGCGTGCCCTCCGGCGCCCCGCTGGGCGGCGGGCAGACCTTGATGTCGAACTTGAGGAACCCCTTCTCCAGGGGAAAACTTGCCATGGAGTAGGCCCGCTCCACCGGCTCCCGGCACACGGAAACGTGGCGCCACAGGTTGTCGCGGTCCCAGCTTCCCCGGAAGCGCGCCGGGATGTCGAAGTCCCGGTAGGCCACGGCATGGGGCGGGCAGCGCATCTGCACATACTGCCCGGCGGAAAAGCGCACCTCCTCCCCCGGGGGCAGC
>DASTHR010000384.1:0-3331 GCA_035718105.1 Burkholderiales bacterium | reverse complement strand
GCCTGGTTCAAGGCGGTGACCCATGGCGACTGAAGCGAAGCTCATCATCACGGCGCAGGACGCCACCGCGCGCGCCTTCGCCTCGGTGCGCAACTCGCTCGCCTCGGTCAACGGCCTGCTGGGGGCGTTCGGCGTGGCGCTCTCCGCCGGGGCGGTGGTGGCCTTCACCCGCAACGCCATCGACATGGCGGCGCGGCTCGACGACCTGGCGGAAGCCACCGGCGGCACGGTCGAGGGGCTCTCGCGCCTGGCCAACGTCGCCAAGGTCTCCGGCACCGACCTGGACACGGTGCAGCGGGCGCTGCTGGAACTGAACAAGGCCGCCTCGGGCATGGGCGGCGCGGACGCGGCCGCCGCGCTAAAGGCCATCGGCGTGAGCCTCAAGGACCTGCAGGGGCTCAGCGCCGACCAGCGCCTCGAGGCGGTGGCCCAGGCCTTCAACCGCTTCGAGGACGGCACCGGCAAGAGCGCCGCGGCGCTGGCGATCTTCAAGCGCCAGGCGGCCGAGGTGCTGCCCTTCCTCAAGGACCTGGCCAACGACGGCACCACGGTGGGCACGGTCTCGGCGGAGATGGCGGCGCAGGCGGAGGCGGTCACCAAGGCGTGGAATGCGGTGGCGCTCTCCGCCGAAAAAGCGGGCATTTCCATCGCGGAGGGACTTCTGCCGTGGCTGAAGGACATGCTCGAGCAGATGGCAGCCGGAATCAAAATCGCCGGGGGGTTTTGGGCCGCCGTCTTTAATTTCGGATTTATCGGGACGGGAACGGAGACCCTGCGAGAGTTGCGGACTGAGCTGGACGGTCTACTGCAGCGCAAGGGTCAGATGGAAGGGCTGTTCCTGGTGGATCCAGAGCTTGATGCGAGGATCGCCAAGGTCCGCCAGCAAATCGAATTCCTCAAGTTCCTGCAACAGCAGGATGCGCTGCGGGGCGCGGCGGGCGACACGCCTGGCGAGCGCGCGCGCATGCGCGGCGGAGACGTGCAGTTTAGCTCGACCGAAGCCGCCGCCGGGGCCACGCGCAAGCTGCGCGACAAGTCGGAGAAGCTACGCCAGACCTACCGCGACATGCTCGAGGCGTGGAACCCCCTGGCCCTGCGCTGGGAGGAGGACCTGGCCAAGTCCACCGACCTGACCCGCGGCCAGATCGACCAGTACGTGCTCGCCGCCGAGCAGATCCTGGGCATGGACGCCGCCTGGCTCAAGTACCAGGCCGACATCGAGGCCGCCGCGGCGGGCACCGCCACCGTGACCGAGCAGCTCGTCGAGACCAACGACATCGCCCGCGAGCTGGGCATGACCTTCAGCTCGGCCTTCGAGGACGCGGTGATCGAGGGCAAGAAATTCTCCGAGGTGCTGAAGGGGCTGGCCGACGACATCGGGCGCCTGATCCTGCGCAAGTCCATCACCGAGCCGCTGGCCGCGGGCGCCAGCGCCGCGCTGGGCGGCTTCGGGGAATGGCTGAAGGGCATTTTCCGGGCCGACGGCGGGCCGGTCGCCGCGGGCCGCCCCTACATCGTGGGCGAGGCCGGCCCGGAACTCATGGTGCCCTCGAGCGCGGGGACGGTGATTCCCAACGGCGACTTCGGCGGGGCCACGCAGAACGTGATCTACAACTTCAGCGTCAACACCACGAGCCTGGACCCGCGGGCGGCCGCCGGCGTGATCCTGGCGCACCGCGACATGATCCTCGGCATGGTGCGTGACGCCCACAACCGCGCCGGCCGGCGCACGGCGTTCGCATCATGAGCGGCACCTTTCCCAGCTCGCCAGCGCCGCGCGCCGTGCGCGTGCGCTCGCTCACGCCCACGCTGGTCTCGGTGGCGCATTCCCTCAAGCGCCAGGTGCGCTCCCGCGGCACCCAGCGCTGGGGGCTGGCGCTGTCCTTCCCGCCCATGACCCGGGCCCAGTTCGCGCCCATCTGGGCCTTCCTGGTGGCGCAGCGCGGGCAATATGAGACGTTCACCTACACCCTGCCGGGGCACGCGGCGCAGGGCACCTGGGCCGGCACGCCGCTGGTCAACGGCGCTTCCCAGACCGGGCGCTCCGTTCTCTGCGATGGCTTCACCGCCGGGGCCACGGTCAAGGCCGGGGACTTCTTCAAGTTCGGCGGCCACTCGAAAATCTACATGGTCAGCGCCGACGGCACCGCCGACGGCTCCGGCAATTTGACTCTCTCCATCGAGCCGGCGCTGATGCAATCTCCAGCCGACAACGAGGCGCTCACCTCATCGAGCCTGCCGTGGACCGTGGCGCTGGCCTCGGACAACGCTGAATATGATGTCTCGCCTGGGCTGATCTTCGGCAATCTGGAGGTGGAGCTTGTCGAGGTCTACTGATCCCGATCTGGCCGCCATCGCCTTCGCCGTGTGCGGGGCGCTGCTGCTGCTGGTGCTGCTGACGGGGGGCGGCTGATGGCCGGGCGCGCCATGACCGCCGCCGCACTGGCCCAGGCCCGGGCATCGCGGCTGCAGCCGGTGCACCTCATGGAGGTGTATTTCGACGCCCCCACCGGCACGCTCTACCTGAGCGACTTCCCGCGGCCCATCGTCTACGGCGGCAACACCTACCTGGGCGCGGGCTACCTGCTGGGCGTCTCCGCGGTGCAGGAGACCACCGAGGCCGTGATCCACACCCTCTCCGCGACCTTCTCCGGCGTGGACCAGACCTGGATCGCCAACGTGCTCACCGAGAAATTCATGGACCGGCGACTGGTGCTGCGGCGGGGATTCGTGCGGGGGGATGCTTTTTTTCTGGACTCCTCAAACCGGGCCTCCGTCACGAACAACGCAGATTTTGACCTGCGCAACGCCTTTACCGTCGAGCTGGTTGTGAAGCCGGAAAATGACACCACCCAGGGCTTCATCGACAAGACCATCAGCGGAGCCACCAACAACCAATTCTGGATCGGGATCGAGAGCACTTACAAAGTCAGGGTGAAGCAGACCACGCTGAAGGAGACAAGCGGCGGCACGCCAGCTTACGGAACCTGGCAGCGCATCGCCGGCACTTACGATGGCGCCAATCTGCGATTTTTCGTGGATAACGCCCAGATCGGATCTCCGCTGGCAGTCACCGCTCCGATAGATGGCGGAAACGGGGCGCTCCTCCTGGGCGGGCTCGGTGGCACCCCCACATATAATGCGAGCGGCTACTGCAGGGATTTTCGAGTATTCAATCGCGCCCTGTCGGCAACGGAACTGCACGACTACCGGGTAACGGATGGCTTGATGGGCTGGTGGCCGGCCGCAGAGGGCGGTGGACTTACCCTCTACGACCATTCCGGCCGCGCCAACCATGCCACCATGGCCTCCGGGGTCGTGCGGTGGGAGG
>DASTHR010000383.1:0-4174 GCA_035718105.1 Burkholderiales bacterium | reverse complement strand
GCGACTGCTGGCCGACCTGGCCGAGACCAGCTACGTCGCCCACCGCGAGGTTCAGCAGGCGCTGCCGGCGATCTCCGGCCATGGCGAGGACACGCTGCTGGAGTGGCTGCGGGCGTGCAAGGTGCTGTTCCTTCACGACCGCGAGGCGGGCAAGGCCTTCATCGGCGGCAGCCCCGCGGTGGAAGAAGTCGCCGAGGAAGTGCTGCCCTGGGTGAGGCAGGCGCTGGCCTTCCTCCAGTGGCCCGGCGCCGCGAAGGCGCTGGAGGCCTTCATGCGCGAGCTGCCGGTGGCCTACGGCGTACTGGGGCACGAGGGCGAGCCGCGCTGGGCGGAACGGGGCCAGACCTGGTTCGCCCGCGACCCGGACAGCGGGCTCGCGTATTTCCAGACCCCGGTGCGAGCGCTGGCCGGACGCGAGCGCTGGCGCGGCGTGGAGCAGGTGATGGGTCCCGCGGAGCAGCTGTTCGCCGCGCGCCGCCTCAGTCTCGCGATCTTCCTCCCCGGTGCCCTCAAGGTGCGCAATCTCTTCGGTGCGGACGCCATCCTGCCGTGGGCGCAGCGCGGCGCCGACATTCTGCAATCGGGCCGCGCGCGCGGGGAGGCCTACTTCCGGCTGGAGTCGGAGGAAAGCCTCCAGCTGTTGAAGGAACAGCTTCCCGGCTACCTGGCAGCGGAACATCAGCGCCTGCTCGCAATGCTGGCAGCGGTCTGGTTCGGCAGGGCCCTGGAACTGAAGGAGGGCGACTGGTCGCCGGAGCAGGGACGGGCGTTCGTCGAGACCGATGGCAGCAGGCTGTTTCTGCCGGTGGTGTTCGCCGACCGCGAGGAGGCCATACTCTCCGTGCTGCATGTCGCCGGGCACCTGGCGTGCGGAACCTATGCCGGGCCTCGACTGCAGGAGGTGTTCGAGGCCGCCGGAGTTCCGGCTGCGGATATCGGGTCGCGGGCCGGCGTTGCGCTGGACGCGCTGGCCGAAGGATTCGGCGAGGGGCGTCACCGCTTCCAGCTGCTGTTCGACCTGGCCGAGGACCTGCGGGTGGATTGCGCCATCAATCGCCTGGTGCCCAACCACCTGCGCCGCCTGCTGGCGCTGGGCGACTCGCGCACACCGGAGCTGCGCTCGGCGCGGCCCTACTACGAACTCGCGCGGGACTCGCTGCGCTTCGCGCTGACGGGCGAGGCCTCGGGGGCGAATGCCCGACTGCTGGAGGTGCTGGCGCCGCTGCGCGAGCCGGACGCGACGCTGGTGGACGCCTGGCGTGCGGCCATGGCACTGGAGCGAGACGGCGGACTGCCGCCGATCCCCGGCGGCGAGGCGGTGCGGGCCGCCTACCTGCCGGGGCGGTCTCCCAATGCGGCGCGCCCGGTGCAGGCGCAGGACGAGCAGCAGGCTGCGGCAGACGCCGCCGCGGATCGTGCGGGCGGCAGCGCGGGCAAGGGGGAACCGACGGCGGAGGGCGGTGAGGGCGAACAGTCGGGACAGCGGGCGCCGGAGGACGCCGGACCCGGCACGGCGGGGGATGTGGGCCGGGGCATTCCGCAGCCGGTGAGGGCCGCGGGGGGCGGGCAGGGGGCGCGGCGTGCCGAGGAGCGGGGTCTGCCGTATCCGGAGTGGGACTACCGGGACCGCCGCTACAAGCGCAACTGGGTCTGGGTGCAGGAGCGCCGGTTGGAGGAATCCAACCTGTCGGAGGCCGAGCGCCTGCACGCCAGGTACGCCGACGCCCTGAAACGCCTGCAGCGCGCGATCCTGGCGCAGAAGCCCACGCGGCTCGCGCCGCGCCCACGCCAGTTCGAGGGCGACGAGATCGACCTCGACGCCGCCATCCGTTACACCGTGGAGCGGCGCGCGGGCATGGCGCCGCCGGCGCGGGTGTACCGCCAGCGCAGGCTGCAGCGCCGGGAGACGGCGGTGACGTTGCTGGCGGACCTGTCCACCTCGGTGATGCAGCCGCTGCCGGACGGGGAGGGGCGGGTGGTGGACCGCATCCGCGCCGGCATCCTGCTGTTCGCGGAAAGCATGGAGATGGTGGGGGACGCCTACTGCATCGCCGGCTTCTGCTCCAAGTATCGCGACAACGTCAATTACTTCGCCATCAAGGACTTCGACCAGCCCCTCACCCCGGAGGTCAAAGGGGTGATCGGCGGCCTCACGGGGCGGCTCGCGACGCGCATGGGCGCCGCCATCCGCCACGCGCTGACGCGGTTCGCCGACGCGCCCAGCCGTCGCCGGCTGCTGCTGATCCTCTCCGACGGGCGCCCCGAGGATTACGACGACGGCGGCGACCTGCGCTACCTTCACGAGGACACCCGCATCGCGGTGAAGGAGGCGATAGACCAGGGCGTGCATCCCTTCTGCATCACCGTGGACCCGGGGGGCTGCGACTACCTGCCGCGCATCTTCGGCCAGGGGCATTACCTGGTCCTGGATCACATCAACTCGCTGCCACGGAAGCTGCCGGAAATCTACCTCCGGCTGCGGCGCTGACGCTGCGCCGGGGGAAACGCGGGCGATTGACTTCGGTCCAAGGAAGTAGCAGTTTTGCAATAGCGACTTCCTTTCGGGAGGGTCTCATGAAGCGCTCCCAAGGCATGCTTCGAATGATCGGTCTCGCGGCCTGCGGGCTGCTGCTGGCATTTCCCGCCGCGGCCGACAGGATCTACAAGTACGTGGACAAGGAGGGGCGGGTTACCTATTCGTCCACGCCGCCCCGGGATCCGACGGCGGTGCGGGAGATCACGGAAATGGACGCGCCGCAGGCGCCAAGGCCCGAGGACGTGGAGGCCGCGAAGAGGCGCGCGGAGGAGGAGGCGAAACTCGTCCGGGAACTGGTCCGGGAGCGTCGCCAGACGGAGGTGGAGTACGAGCGCATCCGGGCGGCGGCGGCCGACCGGGCGCTGCAGGAACAGCTCGCCGCCAGCCAGTACCCCTCCGACACCTACTACCCGGCGTCGGGTTACTTCCCGTGGCTTCCGATGTGGGGATTTCCGCCGGTGAAGCCGCGGCCGCCGTTCCGGGACCCGCCGCTGTTCGCCAAGCCCCACGGGCCCAATGCGCCGGCTTCCCTGCTCACGGAACCGCAGCCGGTTCCTTACCGCCGCCGTTGAGGAACAACGCTCCCGGTCAGCCGCTGACGGCTGACGACCGGGTCAGTGATGCGCCTCGGGAATCGGGGGCAGGTCCCCGCTGGCCACGTTCTTCTGGTGTCGCTTGCGCACCAGCAGCATGGTGCCGGAGACGAACACGCCGAAGATGACGATGATGGCCTGAATCGGGAGGTTGAGCCAGATGAGCAGGGCGTAGAACAGCAGCATCACCAGGATGCTGAGGTTCTCGTTGAAGTTTTGCACCGCGATGGAATGGCCCGCGCCCATGAGTATGTGGCCGCGGTGCTGGAGCAGGGCGTTCATGGGCACGACGAAGAAGCCGGCCAGGGCGCCGACGGTGACCATCAGGGGCACCGCCAGCCAGAACTCGGTGACGAAATTCATGGCTATCACCACCAGGCCCATGGCGATCCCCACCGGCAGCACCCGCACCGCCTTGCTGAGGGGGATGAACTTGGCCGCCACCACTGCGCCCGCGGCAATGCCCATGGCGACGATGCCCTGCATCATGCTGGCCTGGGACAGGGAGAACCCCAGGGCGGCCTCGGCCCATTTCAGGACGATGAACTGCAGAGTCGCCCCCGCACCCCAGAACAGCGTGGTCACCGCCAGCGAGATCTGGCCGTAACGGTCCACCCACAGCAGCTTCAGGCAGTGACCGAAATCGTGCACCAGGTACAGGGGGTTCTTCTTCGGAATGACGTGGTCCACGCCCGTGCGCGGCACATACAGGTTGAAAGCCGCCGCGATGGCGTAGAAGAAAGTGATGATCAGGATCGCCGCTTCGGGCGCCGTATCCACGCCGGTGTTTAGGAAAGGAACATCCAGGTTCAGCAGGCCGACGGAAATCCGGTCGTTGATCAGCAGCCCGCCCGCCACCGTGCCAATGATGATGGAGGCGACGGTGAGGCCCTCGATCCAGCCATTGGCGACGACCAGCTTGTGGTGCGGAAGGTACTCGGTGAGGATTCCGTACTTGGCGGGGGAGTAGGCTGCCGCGCCTAGTCCGACCAGGGCGTAGGCGTACACCGGGTGCAGGCCGAACAGCATGAGCAGGCAGCCGCCG
>DASTHR010000382.1:0-5085 GCA_035718105.1 Burkholderiales bacterium | reverse complement strand
TTCTGGCGGAGAGGGAGGGATTCGAACCCTCGATACGCTTGCGCGTATTCCGGTTTTCGAGACCGGCCCGTTCAACCGCTCCGGCACCTCTCCAGAAACTCGCGTGAACACGTTCCGACGCGGCCAATCGGAAATGCTGCGGCGCGTATTCTACCAGAGCCCCGGATTACGGGTTTGAGGGCATCGCGAAAGATGGGACAATGGCTGCCCCGAGGTGCTCCGTTCACCATGCGCGCACTTCTCTGCCTCGTCGTCCCCCTGGCCCTCGCCGCGTGCAAGGCGCCCGAAAAGCCGGCCCCGCCCATCACCCAGTCCACGGAACTGGTGGTGATCACGGTAGATGGCCCGGCCACCTATTACCACGACGCCGAGGGCCGCCACGCCGGGCTCGAGTTCGATCTTGCGGCCATGTTCGCCGCCGAGATCGGCAAGAGCGTCAGGTTCGTGGTGGTGCCGCGACTCTCCGAGGTGCTGCCCGCGCTGCACAAGCACAGCGCCCATCTCGCCGCGGCGGGCTTCACGGTCACCAAGCTGCTGTCGGAGCCGGTGTACATGGGCCCGATCTACCACGTTGTGCAGCATCACGTGGTCTACAACTCCGATTACAACCCGCCGCGCGACATTGCGGGCCTTGCCGGGAAAAGCGTGCGGGCAGTGGCCGGAAACGGGTACGGCGCCATCCTGCGCGATTGGGCGCAGCAGGCACCGGGCATGAGCTGGAGCGAAGAGCAGGCGGCGGACGAGGACGCCCTGCTGGGGCGCCTCGCCAATGGCGAGATCGATGCCGTGCTCACCAATTCCAGCCACCTGGATGTCTCGCGCCACTTCTATCCGAACCTCGGCAGCGCTTTCCCGCTGGAGGGGCACGCGGGCCTGGCCTGGGCCTTTCCCATCGACGCGGATCCCTGGCTGCTGGAGCGGGCCGGAGTGTTTTTCCGGCGCATCGCGGGGGACGGCACCCTGGATCGGCTGATCGATCGCTATTTCGGGCACATGAAGCGCCTGACCGCCACCGATGTGGAAACCTTCCTCCAGAAAACGCAGCTCGTGCTGCCGAACTTCCGGGAATATTTCCGGCTGGCGGGGGAGATCACCGGCATAGACTGGCGCCTGCTGGCGGCGCTCGGATATCAGGAATCCCAGTGGAACCCGCTGGCCACCTCCCCCACCGGCGTGCGCGGACTGATGATGCTCACCGCCGACACGGCTGATCGGTTGATGGTCACGGATCGCCTGGATCCGCGCCAGAGCATCCTCGCCGGCTCCCGCTATTTCGCGGACCTCAAGGACCAGCTGGACTCGGTTCCGGAGCCGGACCGGACCTGGCTGGCGCTTGCCGCCTATAACCTGGGAATGGGACATCTGCAGGGCGGCCGCCAACTGGCGCGGAGCCTGAAGCTCGATCCGAATTCCTGGGCCGCCATGAAAAAGATGCTGCCGCTCATGAGCCGTCCAGAATATGCGGCCCGGCTCAAGAGCGGCGCCGCCCGGGGCGGCGAGGCGGTGATCCTGACCGAGAACATCCGCACCTACTACCAGATCCTGAGCCGCGTGGAACCGCCCGCGCGGCCGTCCTACCCTGCCCCGCGCCTGAACGTGACGGTGGAGAAGCCGAGCCCCGGCTAGGCCAGGATACGATCCGTCTGCGCCTGGGAATGCCGGTCGGAAGAATTTCCGATCCGTGGTCCCGTCCTTCGAGGAGGCACGGAAAGTGATGCGCAGGTCCCTTCGCCGCGGCAGCGGCCGATTCCACGGCCGAGAACGGTTCGAGTTCCCCGGCACGGGTCGCCGAGCATTCCTGGCGCGGAGCGCGAAGATTCAGCGGATCGGCTCGATGCGGGTCGCGCCGCCCATGTATGGCTGAAGGACGGCGGGGATATCCACCCCGCCATCCCCGCGCTGGTAGTTTTCAAGGATCGCCACCAGGGTCCGGCCCACCGCCAGACCGGAACCGTTCAGGGTATGCACCATTTCGGGTTTGCCCTTCTCGTTGCGGAAGCGGGCCTGCAGCCGGCGCGCCTGGAAGGCCTCGAAGTTGGAGCAGGACGAGATTTCCCGGTAGGCGTTCTGCCCCGGCAGCCACACCTCGAGGTCGTAGGTCTTGGCCGACGAGAACCCCATGTCGCCGGTGCACAGGCACATGGCGCGGTACGGAAGGTCGAGCCGCTTCAGGATCGCCTCGGCATGCCCGGTGAGTTCCTCCAGCGCCTCGTAGGACCTGGAAGGATGCGTGATCTGCACGATCTCCACCTTGTCGAACTGGTGCTGGCGGATCATCCCCCGGGTGTCCTTGCCGTGGGATCCGGCCTCGGAGCGGAAACAGGGGGAGTGGCAGACGAACTTCAGCGGCAGCGACTCCAACGGCAGGATCTCGTCGCGGACGATGTTGGTGACGGGCACCTCCGCCGTGGGGATCAGGTACAGCTTCTCCTCCGGATTTTTCTGCACCCAGAACAGGTCGGCCTCGAACTTGGGCAGCTGACCGGTGCCGCGCATGCTGTCCGGGTTCACGAGGTAAGGCACGTACAGCTCGGTGTAACCGTGCTCCCGGCCGTGGGTGTCCAGCATGAACTGGGCGATGGCGCGATGCAGCCGCGCCAGCGGCCCCTTCATCAGGGAGAACCGCGCCCCCGAGATCTTGGCGGCGGTGGCGAAGTCCAGCTGGCCCAGCCCCTCCCCCAGGTCCACGTGGTCCTTCGCCGGGAAATCGAATTGCCGGGGCGTGCCCCAGCGCCGTTCCTCCCGGTTCTCCTCCGGCCCGCCGCCCGCGGGCACGCTCGCGTGGGGCAGGTTGGGCACGCCCAGCACGAACTCGCTCATCCCGGCCTGGATCTGTTCCAGCCGCGCCTCGCTGGCCCTGAGCTCGTCGCCCAGCCCCGCCACCTCCGCCATCAGGGCTGAGGCGTCCTCCCCCTTCGCCTTGGCCTGGCCGATGCCCTTGGACAGGGCATTGCGCTTCGCCTGCAGCTCCTGGGTGCGGGTCTGGATCTGCTTGCGCTCCGCTTCCAGCAGGCGGAAGGGCTCCACGTCCAGCTTGATCCCGCGGTCGGCGATGCGCGCCGCAACGGCGTCCAGGTCGGTTCGCAGCAGTTGGATGTCCAGCATGGGTGCTCCGGGTGGTGAATGCAGGCGAGACGCCTGCGCTACTTTTTCGACTTCTTCGCCTGCGAATCCAGCTCCCGCAGGTGGGCGAGCTTCTCCGCGATCTTCGCCTCCAGACCCCGGGGGACCGGCTCGTAGAAGCACACCCCGGGCATGCCCTCCGGGAAATAGTCCTCGCCGGCGGCATAGGCCTCGGGCTCGTCGTGGGCGTAGCGGTACTCGCGCCCGAAGCCCAGCTCCTTCATCAGCTTGGTCGGCGCGTTGCGCAGGTGCTCCGGCACCCGCCGAGACTTGTCCTGCCCCACGAAGGACCGCGCGGCATTATACGCCACGTAGGCCGCGTTGCTCTTGGGCGCGCAGGCGAGATAGAGCACCGCCTGGGCCAGTCCCAGCTCCCCTTCCGGCGAGCCGAGCCGCTCGTAGGTTTCGCAGGCGTCCAGGGCCAGGCGCAGGGCACGGGGGTCGGCGTTGCCGACGTCCTCGGAGGCCATGCGGATGATGCGCCGGCCGAGGTACAGGGGATCGGCGCCGCCGTCCAGCATCCGCACCAGCCAGTACAGCGCCGCGTCCGGATTCGAGCCCCGCACCGACTTGTGCAGGGCGGAAATCTGGTCGTAGAACTCGTCGCCCCCCTTGTCGAAGCGGCGCAGGCTGGGAGAGAGCGCCTGCTCCACGAATCCCTTGTCCACCCGGGCGACGCCCGCGGTGGCCGCCGCGGTGTCCACCTGTTCCAGGAGGTTGAGCAGGCGACGGGCGTCGCCGTCGGCGAAGCCGATGAGGGCACGCCGCGCATCCTCGTCGAATGCCAAGCGCGGCAATGCCCGCTGCAGTGCCCGGTCGAACAAATTCCCCAGTTCGTCTTCCGCCAGCGAGCGCAGCACATACACCTGGGCCCGGGACAGCAGCGCGCTGTTCACCTCGAAGGAGGGGTTCTCGGTGGTGGCCCCGATGAAGGTCACCAGCCCCTGCTCCACGTAGGGCAGAAAGGCGTCCTGCTGCGCCTTGTTGAAGCGGTGCACCTCGTCCACGAACAGTATGGTGTGCCGGCCGCTGGACTGCAGCGTCATCTCCGCCCGGGCAATGGCGTCGCGGATGTCCTTCACCCCTGAGAGTACCGCCGAGAGGGCAATGAAATCGGCGTTGAAAGCCTGGGCGGTGAGGCGCGCCAGGGTGGTCTTGCCGGTGCCCGGCGGGCCCCACAGGATCATGGAGTGGAGCTTGCCGGACTCGAAGGCGAGGCGCAGCGGCTTTCCCGGCCCCAACAGATGGCTCTGGCCGATCACCTCGTCCAGCTTCTGCGGGCGCAGGCGCTCGGCGAGGGGCGCCTCGGGAAGAGCCTTGGAGAAGAGGTCAGTCAAACCTTGCCCCCTGAAGCTTGAAAATGGCGATCAGTCGCTGACCACGTCGGCGCCCTTGGGCGGCGTGAAGGAGAACAGCTCCGGCCCAAGCTTTGGATTCTTCTCGACCTTCGAGAACTTCAGGTAGGTGGTTTGCCCGAACTGGTCCTTCAATTCCATGGCCTCTGGCAAGGACTGGGCGTTGAATCCCATGCGCACGCGTTCGAAACCGGATTCCTTGTTCCTCGGCAGCGCCTCCACCCACTCCAGCCCGCCCGTCGCACCGCCATCCGCCAGCATGAACGCGGTTTCGATGTCGTCGCTGCCCGCGAGCAATGCAGCCGGGGTCGCGCCCAGGGCCAGGTCCAGCTTTCTCACCGTGACCTGGTTCAGCTCCCGGTCGTAAACCCAGAAACGGGTGCCGTCGCCGACGATCACCTGTTCGGAGGGCCTGTCGTAGGTCCAGCGGAACCGGCCGGGACGCTGGAACTGGAAGGTCCCGCTCGCCGCCTGGACCTTGCGGCCGGCGCGATCGAGCACCGTCTGCTCGAACTGCGCCTGACCGGAACGCGCCTGGGCCACGAACGCCTTGAGCCGCTCCACGCCGCCGGCGTGGGCGGGGAACAGCGCAAGCGCGAAGCACAGC
>DASTHR010000381.1:0-4917 GCA_035718105.1 Burkholderiales bacterium | reverse complement strand
GCGCTGGACGATGGTGCGCAGCTCGCTGACCGTGAAGTTGATGGAGTCGGCGATGGCGCCGGTCATGTCCTCGGTCACCGACGCCGTGACCGTCAGGTCGCCCTCCGCGAGGCTGCCCATCTCGTCGAGCAGGCGCAGGATCGCCTCCTGGTTGCGGCGGTTTTCCGTTTCGCTCTGGCTCTGGCGGCCGCGCGCCTCGCGCACCAGCACCCGGGTGAACAGGATCGCGAACCAGGCCGCGGCCGCGGCCAGGAGCGCGGTGAGCAGCCCTTCCCACAGGCCGCCTCCGGCCTGCCCGGCCAGGGCCCTGGCGAGGCGCTCGGTGGATTCGGGAAGCGCCTTCTCGCCGGCGGCCAGCACCGGGGCGGCGGCGGCCTTGGCGGTCACCAGGGGCTTGAGGTTGGCGAGCAGGGTGTTGATCTCGGGCGCGATGGCGACGTAGATGCCGGAGAGTTTCTCCACGCGCTCGCGCACCGCGGCGACGGGCGCGAGGACGCGCAACGCCTCGGGGTAGGCGCGGGCCCCCGCCTCGAGCTCGCGGGCCCACTTGTCCGGGTCGGGGCGGGACAGCATGTGGCGCGCCCCCTGGGGGATGCGGGTGGCGAAGCTCACCAGCTGGCCGGCGTGGTACAGGTCGCGCGCGGAACCGCCGCCCTGGGCCAGCGTGGACTGGATCTGGTCCGCCAGGTCGAGCATATCGGCCTCCCTGGCGTTGATGGCGCGCACGCGCTTCTCCAGGTCGGTGAGGGCCTTCTCGAAGCCGAGCAGGGTGGAAACGCTGGCCTTGACCGGCTCCCACTGCTGGTTCACCTCGCTGACCAGGGGCTGGACCCGCGCCGACGCCTGCTCGATGCCGCCGCTTCCCTGGAGCAGCCCTTCCAGCCCGCCGCTGATGGTCTGCTCCGCCTCCCGCAGCTGCGGGAAGGCGCCGGCGTTTCCGGACACCGCGGATTGCGCCACCCGCTGCAGGTGGCTGGCCGCGAGCTGCATCCGGGCGGCGGCCTGGAACTGCTGCTTGAGGGACTCCTGCTGCACGATGTGCCAGACCAGGGGCATGAAGGCGAGTATGCCGAATCCCGCCCACAGGGCGCCCCAGAGCTTGAGCTGCTGGCGCACCGCCTGCGCCCGCGCCGCCGCTGCGCCGGTAGGGGCGGGGACCCCGGTTTCGCTCTGGCCGAATATGCCGAGTAGTGCCAATGCTTTCTCCTGCGATCAGAGGCTCGCGGGCCCCGGCGCCGGCGCGGCGCTGGCCACGACGTCCACGCGCCGGTACAACCCGACGTTCAGAAAATCCGCATCGCGGGCCAGCGTCTCGAGGTCCAGCTCGCGCCAGATCCCGCCGTCCGGGGCGAGCCACTGCGCGCGCACGAAAGCGCCGGACCCGGCAGGGGGGTCGGCCGGCTGGAACTGCTCGGCGCCGCGCAGACCGTACACCCGGCGCACCAGCAGGCCGGCGTTGACCTCGAACCGGGGATGCAGCAGCAGCACCCGGCTCTCCGCCGCCGCCGGGGTGGGGCCGCGGCCGAGAAATGCCGCGAAATCGCTGATGCCGTAGAGGTTGCCCCGCACATTGGCCATCCCCAGGAACCAGGAATGGGTGAGGGGGACCGGCACATGGGGCGGCAGGGGAATCACCTCGCTGATCGAAGCAAGGTCCACCAGCCAGTTTTCGCCGGCGATCTCCACGGCGAGCCGGGAGGCGCCGGCGGTGCCGGCGGCGGCCAGGTTCTCGAGCCGCTTCAGCACCTGCTGGTGGAACTCGCGGAGTCCGATCTTGCGGGCCATGGGCATCGTGTCCCGGCGCTCAGGCCAGCGCCGCAATCTTGTCCAGCAATTCCTTCTGGTCCACCGGCTTCACCAGGTAGTCGCGCGCGCCCTGGCGCATGCCCCAGATCTTGTCCGTCTCCTGGCCCTTGGAGGTGCACATGATCACCGGGATGTCCTTCGTTTCCTGGTCCCGGGTGATGGTGCGCGTGGCCTGGAAGCCGTTGATCCCCGGCATGATCACGTCCATCAGGATCAGGTCGGGCCGCAGCTGCCGCGCCTTGGTGACCGCCTCCTCGCCGCTTTCCGCGGTGAACACCTGGTAGCCCTGCTTCGCCAGGAGCTGGGTCAGGACATGGCGCTCGGTGGGTGAGTCGTCCACCACCAGGATTTTCTTGATGGGCATGGGTCGAACCTCCCTGGCCGCCGTCATGCGTCCGCGCGGTGCAGCGCGTGCTTCCTCACGGTGTTGAGCAGGCTTTCCTTGGTGAAGGGTTTGGTCAGGTACTCGTCGGACCCCGCCATCCTGCCGCGGGCGCGGTCGAACAGCCCGTCCTTGCTGGAGAGCATCACCACCGGAGTGCCGCGGTACTTCGGGTTGCGCTTGATCAGGGCACAGGTCTGGTAGCCGTCGAGCCGCGGCATCATGATGTCGCAGAAGATGATGTCGGGCTCATGGTCGGTGATCTTGGCGAGCGCGTCGAATCCGTCCCCCGCGAGGATGACCTCGCAGCCGGACTGCCCCAGGAAAATCTCCGCGCTGCGGCGAATGGTGTTGCTGTCGTCAATCACCATCACCTTCACGCCCGCCAGGTTGTCTTGTTCGCTCACTCCGTCCCCGAAGAACCGATCCGGGCATGTTCGCGCCAGCCTGTCAGAAAACTCAGCCCAAGCTTGCGGATGCTTCTTGTTTTTGAAGCGATACCTTACCTGCCGCGAAGTCCGAGCGCAACATGGATACGGCATGAATCCGGGACCCAGCGGGTCGCGACCGGGCCGGGTCGCGATAAAGCTTCCGGAATGGAAGCTTTTGGCCCGGGGCAAAGTTCCGGGGCGGGCTCAGGATTCGTGCACGTAGAGCCCCGGAGCGGGGTCCATGGGCGGATGAGTGCGGCTGCCGGGGACGGCAGGGGCGGGCTTCATGCCGCCGCAGCGCTCGTGGAGATAGGGAACCCAGTGTTCCCACCAGGAACCGTCGACCCGGGCCTGGTCCCGGAACCAGTCCTCGGCGTGTTCCTGTGCCAGGGGCCCCGTCCAGTACGCCCGCTTGGGCGGTTGCACCGGCGGGTTGATGATCCCCAGGATGTGTCCCGAGTTCGACAGGGTGTACTGCACCGGCGCCCGGATGCGCCCCCCCAGGCTGAAGGTCGCCTTCCAGGGAGCGATGTGGTCCTCCTCGCAGCCCACCGCGTAGAGCGGCTGGCGGATGCGGCCGAGGTCTATGGGGTGGCCGGCCAGGGTCAGGGCGTCCTTCTTCAGCAGCTTGTTGTGCAGGTAGAACTCGCGCAGGTAGAAGGCGTGCATGGCCCGCGGCAGGCGGGTCACGTCCGTGTTCCAGAACAGCACGTCGAAGGCGGGCGGGGTTTCCCCGTACAGGTAGCCGTGCACGAAATAGAACCAGATCAGGCTGTTGGGACGCAGCATGCGGAACGCCCGGCCCATGTCCCGGCCGTCGAGGAAGCCCTGCTGGGCCATCATTTCCTCCAGGGCGCCGATGTTGTCCTCGTCGATGAACACCTCGATCGCCCCCGGGCGGGAGAAGTCCACCAGGGTGGTGAAAACCGTCCAGTGGGCAACCGGGACCTCGGACTCGAACTCGTACTCGCGGTTGAGCCAGGCCATGAGGGAGGCCAGGGCGGTTCCCCCCAGGCAGTAACCCACGGCGTGCACCCGTGGCACCCCCGCCACCTCCCGCGCCGCCTCGATCGCCTTCAGCACCCCGTTCATCATGTAGTCGTCGAAGCTGGTATCGGCGAGTTCGAGGCCGGGGTTCTTCCAGCTGGTGATGAACACCTGGAACCCCTGGTCCAGGAGGTGCCGCACCAGGCTCTTCTTCTCGTTCAGGTCCAGGATGTAGAACTTGTTGATCCAGGGCGCGATGATCACGATCGGGACCTCGCGCACCTGCGCCGTGCGCGGCTGGTACTGGATCAGCTCCAGCAGCTCGTTGCGGAACACCACCGATCCCGGCGTGGTGGCCAGGTTCTTGCCGACGTGGAAGCTGGAGCGGTCCACCATCTGGATGTCGCCCACGCGCAGGTCGTTCACCAGGTTGCGCACGCCGGCCACCAGGCTGTCGCCGCCGGTTTCCCAGAACCTGCGGATCGCCACCGGGTTGGTCATGAGGTAGTTCGTGGGGGCGACCGCGTCGAGCCACTGCCGTGCCCAGAACGCGGCCTTGCGCTTCACCTTGCCCGGCACGTCGGGCGTGTGATAGAGGGTGTCCTTCAGCCAGCGGGCGTAGGTCAGGTAGTACTGCTTGAGCGTGGAAAAAGCCGGGTTCCCGGTCCACTCCGGGTCGCGGAAGCGCTCGTCGCCCTCCGCCGCCTTGACTTTCTCTTCTGCCGGCATGCCGCTGGCCAGCTGCCAAGCCTGGAGTTGCAGTGCGTTGAGTTCCATGCCGAGCCGGGTCAGCGCCTGCGCCAGTTCCGCGGGTTGCTGCAGCCAGGCTCTCTGCACCTCGGCGAAGGCCTTGCCGATGCCGTAGGGGTCGAGGATCTTCAACAGCTCCTGCTGATGCGACTGCATGCGCCGGGTGTCAAAAAATGCGTCCAGGGGCGGGGTGAGGGAGAAGGCTTTGGTCATGGGAAAAACCTCGGGCGAAGCGCGGGTTACGTGGCCATGCTACGCATTTCGCGCGGCAAGCGCTATTTGCGCCAGAACGCCGGGCTGAACAGGATCAGCAGCGTGAACAGCTCCAGCCGCCCCAGGAGCATGGCCACGGTGCAGATCCAGGTCTGGACGTCGCTCAGCACGGCGTAGGTGGTGGCGGGACCCACCTCGTTCAGGCCGGGACCGGTATTGTTCAGGCAGGCCACCGCCGCCGAGAACGCCGTGATGATGTCCAGCCCGGTGAAGGACAGGGCCAGTGTAAGGGTCACGAGGCATACCATGTACACGAAGCCGAAGCCCAGCACCGCGGAGACGATGTGC
>DASTHR010000380.1:0-3900 GCA_035718105.1 Burkholderiales bacterium | reverse complement strand
GAACTCCCGGTGCGGCTGGAGAACCAGAGCAAGGCCGAGCGCGGCTACGCCCTGTCGCGCGGTGAGCCGCCGGCGCCGCGCAAGGCGGTGGCGGTGGCGCTCGCCCCGGAGACCCCGGTCACCGCGGCGTTCAGGGCCATCGTGCTCGCGTGCCTGGAGCAGCTCCACGCCAACGAGGACGGGGTGCTGGAAGGCCGCGACGTGGAGTACCTGCACCAGATGCGCGTCGCGCTGCGGCGGCTCCGCTCGGCGCTGGGAATCTTCCGCGCGGTGTTTCCGCCCGAGACCCTGCAGCCGGCGCGCGACGAGCTGAAATGGCTTGCGGGCCAGCTCGGGCCGGCGCGGGACTGGGACGTTTTTTTCACCGAGACCCTGCCCCGGGTAAAGGCCGCGCCTGGCGCGGCCGCCTTCCAGGCGCTGCGCGAGTCGGCGCAGCAGGTCCGCGGGCAGGCGCTGGCCCAGGCCCACGAAACGGTGCAGTCTTCGCGCTACCAGGAGATGCTGCTCGACCTGGGCGCCTGGCTCGCCGCCGAGCCCTGGCTCGGCTCCGCCGACGCCGAGGCCCTGGCGCGGGCAAGGGGACCGGTATCCGAGTTCGCCCGCGACACCCTGGAGCGGCTGCAGCGCAAGGCGCGCAAGCGCGGGCGCGGCTTCGATTATCTCGCTCCCCAGGAGCGCCACCGGGTGCGCATCGCCGCCAAGCGGCTGCGCTACGCGGGGGAGTTCTTCGCGGCGCTTTATCCGCCCAAGGCGGTGCGGCGCTACCTCAAGGCGCTGGCGGGTCTGCAGGACGTGCTGGGCGCGCTCAACGACGCGGCCACCACCGAGGGGCTGCTGCGGCAGGCGCTGGCCGCGTCGCTCGAGCCCGCGGCGGCCGCGGGCGCGGGATTCGTCGGGGGTTGGGTGGCGGCCGACGCCGAACATCGCGCGGCCCATGCCAAGGCGGCGTGGAAGGATTTCCTCGCCTGCGAGCCGTTCTGGAAATAGGGATTTTCACCACAGAGACACGGAGCAAGGCGGGTAAGGCGGAGGACGCGAATGACGCAGCCGATTTCTGGAAACCCATTCGATTTGTCTGCTCGGGTCTCCGGGAGTCCTTCGTGTCGAAGGAACCAGACCTTTCCTGTGTCCCGGTGGTTAATGACAGGGGTTCAGCCATGGAACTGATACTTTGGCGCCACGCCGAGGCGGAGGACGGGACGCCGGACAGCGGGCGCAAACTCACGGCCAAGGGCCGGCGCCAGGCCGCGGCGCTGGCGAAATGGCTGCGCAAGCGACTGCCCCCCGATGCTCAGGTGCTGGCCAGTCCCGCGATGCGTTGCCAGCAGACGGCCAGTGCGCTGGGCGCCGCATTCGAAACCGAGGAGGACATCGCAGTCGGCGCCTCCGCGGCACAACTGCTCAAGGCGGTGGGGTGGCCCGCCGCCGACGGTACGGTGGTGGTGGTGGGGCACCAGCCCACCCTGGGCCGCGTCGCCGCGCTGCTGCTGGCGGAAGAGAAGGCCGAGTGGAACATCAAGAAGGGCGCGGTATGGTGGCTGAGCTGCCGCCGGCGCCCCGGCAGGCCGAGCGTGACGCTGCGGGCGGTGATCGGGCCCGATCTCGCCTGACCTGTTTCCCCCAGTGCTATCCTGATCGGGTCGCGGCTCCGGGGCGCGCGGTCCCGGGCCGCCCATCAGGAACCCGGGGGGATCATGTTCGAATCTGCGGAACTCGGCCACAGGATCAGCAAGGCGACCTACGACAGGGAGGAGCCCGGCCTGCGCGAGGCCCTGCTCAACGCGCAGTACGACCTGGCTCAATCCCGGCGCTTTCCCGTGATCATCCTGGTGGGGGGCGTGGACGGGGCCGGGCGCAGCGAGGTGGTTAACCGCCTAAACGAGTGGATGGACCCGCGCCATATCGAGGTCAACGGCATGGGCGCGCCCACCGACGAGGAAAGCCAGCGCCCGAGAATGTGGCGCTACTGGCGAGTCCTCCCGCCCAAGGGAAAGATCGGCGTCTTCCTGGGCTCCTGGTACACCTGGCCGTTCCTGCATTGGGTGTTCGAGGAATCCAGCGACGGGGAGTTCGACGAGGCCCTCGACGAGGTCGTGCGTTTCGAGCGCATGCTGGCCGACGAGGGGGCGCTGATCCTCAAGTTCTGGCTGCATCTTTCGAAGAAGGGGCAGAAGGACCGGTTGAAGAAGCTGGAGTCCGACCCCCGGACCCGCTGGCGGGTGAGCAAGCGCGACTGGGAACACCTCAAGCTCTACGACCGCTTCCACCGCTGCGCCGAGCGGGCGATTCGCCACACCAGCACCGGGGAGGCGCCCTGGACCATCGTGGACGGCTCGGATGACCGCTACCGCAGCCTCGCGGTAGGCAAGATCCTGCTCGATGCCCTGCAGCAGCGCCTGAAGCGGAAGGAAGGCAAGGCCCCCAAGGTCGGCGCGCCGCCGCTGCCCCGTTCCATCGACAGGCTGGACGTGATCCGGGCGCTCGACCTCACCCAGAGGGTCACCCGGAAGCAATACGACAAGCAGCTCGAGAAATACCAGGAGAAACTGGCGCGGATGCTGCGCAGTCCCGGGTTCGGCAAGCGTGGCGCCATCGTCGTGTTCGAGGGCAACGACGCGGCCGGCAAGGGCGGCAGCATCCGACGGGTGACGGGCGCCCTGGACGCGCGGCAGTACACGATCCGCCCCGTCGCGGCGCCTACCGAGGAGGAGCGGGCCCAGCCCTACCTGTGGCGCTTCTGGCGCCATGTTCCCCTCAAAGGCCGGCTCATGATCTTCGACCGTTCCTGGTATGGGCGAGTGCTGGTGGAACGGGTGGAGGGCTTTGCCTCGCAGGCGGACTGGATGCGCGCCTACTCCGAGATCAACGACTTCGAGGCCCAACTCGCGGAGGCGGGCTATGTGCTGGCGAAGTTCTGGCTTGCCATCTCCCGGGACGAGCAGATGCGGCGCTTCAGGGAGCGGGAGAAGACTGCCTTCAAGCGCTTCAAGATCACGGCCGAGGACTGGCGCAACCGCAAGAAATGGGACCCCTATGAGCAGGCGGTGTGCGAAATGGTGGAGCGCACGTCCAGCGATATCTCCCCTTGGACCCTGGTGGAGGCCAACGACAAGTATTTCGCCCGCATCAAGGTGCTGAGGACCCTCTGCGCGAGAATCGAGCAGGCGTTGTAGGCGACGGAATCGAGCCGTCGTTGTAGTTGAGAGAATCCGGCGGGCGCCTTGGCCGGACCGATCGGCGCGGCGCCCCCTCAGGACTCCGCATTCCCCTCATCTGGCGCCGCGCGTTGCTCAAGCGGCTTGGGTGGCGCATTCCTCCCGCCTTGTGTCACCGGGTTCCGGTAATCCCGGAGTTGTCTCTTCGTCTCCGCTTCGCCCGCGATCCCGCGTTCAGCAGCGCCGACGCGTTCCGATCTTGCCATCGCGGCGGCATCACCCGGCAACGCCCGCGGCCCATCACGAATCGCAGTTCGTTGTTGCGGCGCGGTGGGGATCGGGCTGGGGAAGATTGCGAAATGGTTGAGTAAATTTCCCCAGTATCGGGTTGAACATTACAATAAGTAATTGATTACAAACATGTAATGTTTCACCTAAGTCGAACCAAATCAATCCCATGCCAAGCTTTTCCGGATCCCATTGATTTGGGAGGTTCGTCGGGCACGGAAGCTGCTGCGTTGAGGAGTGGCTGCCAGCGAAGAAGAAAGAATATTGCGCTTGCACCGACGCATGATCGCCGAAGGACTGCAGAACAAGAAAAGGCGTTTGCGGGAGCAATTCCGGGGCCTCGTTTGCAAGCCCGAAAGAGAAGCCCACCGCGGGGAACCGGCGGACGGTAGTCGATGCGTCCGGGGAATTGTCCCGGCCATTGTCTGCCGCGCGCCGGACATCCCTTCGGAGGGGT
>DASTHR010000379.1:0-2401 GCA_035718105.1 Burkholderiales bacterium | reverse complement strand
GGCATGGTGATCCTGAAGGAAAGAAATGTCTGAATACGGAAACGACAACAACAACTGGGAACGGGGCGTACTGGAAAAGCTGGCCACGGCGGCGCTCGCGGAGCAGCGCAAGGCGCGGCGCTGGGGCATTTTCTTCAAGCTCCTCACCTTCGGCTACCTGTTCGTGCTGCTGTTCATCGCCATGGACTGGATCGGCCCGAGGGACCATGCGCTGCCGGGAAAGCACACGGCGATGGTGAGCATCGACGGGGAGATCTCCGCCGATTCGCCGGCGAGCGCTGAGAACGTGATCGCGGGCCTGCAGGACGCCTTCGAGGACAAGAAGACCGTGGGCGTGGTGCTGCGCATCAACAGCCCCGGTGGCAGCCCGGTGCAGGCGGGCTACATCAACGACGAAATCCGCCGGCTGCGGAGCGAATACCCGGACATTCCCGTCTATGCCGTGGTGGAGGACGTGTGCGCCTCCGGCGGGTATTACGTGGCGGTGGCGGCGGACAAGATCTTCGTGGACAAGGCGAGCCTGGTGGGCTCCATCGGCGTGCTGATGGACGGCTTCGGCTTCACCGGCACCATTGACAAGCTGGGGGTGGAGCGGCGCCTGCTGACCGCGGGCGAGAACAAGGCTTTCCTCGATCCCTTCTCGCCGCTTCCTGCCGCGCAGCGCGAATACGCCGAGAAAATGCTCGGGGAGATCCACCAGCAGTTCATCAAGGTGGTCCGGGACGGCCGCGGCACGCGCCTCAGGGACAGCCCGGAGATCTTCAGCGGCCTGATCTGGACCGGAGCCCGGAGCGTCGAGCTGGGCCTCGCCGACGGCTTCGGCAGCGTGGACTCGGTGGCGCGGGATGTGGTGAAGGCCGAGGAAGTGGTGGACTTCACGCCCCGGGAAAACCTCGCCGACCGCCTCGCCAAGCGCTTCGGCGCCGGCGCCGCCAGCGCCCTGCAGGGGCGTTTCCTCTCGATCCGCTAGAAGATCGCCAGGCCCTCCGCGGCCAGCATCTCCACCAAGGCGATCAGGGGCAGCCCGATCAGGGCGTTGGGGTCATCGCCCTCCATCCGGGCGATCAGGGCAATGCCGAGTCCCTCGGCCTTGGCGCTGCCGGCGCAGTTATACGGCTGCTCGCGATCCAGGTAGCGCTCGATGGTCTCCGGCGCCAGCGGGCGCAGGGTCACCGCGCAGGGCACCACGCGGCTCTGGAGCCGCCCGCTGGGCGCGTCGAGCAGGACCAGCGCGGTGTGGAACACGGTGGTGCGGCCGCTCATGCGGGAGAGCTGGCGCCGCGCGTTGTCCCGGTTACCCGGTTTGCCCAAGGGTTCCCCGTCCAGGTCCGCCACCTGATCGGAGCCGATGATCAGGGCGTCGGGGAAGCGGGCGGCCACGGCCCGCGCCTTGACCCGGGCCAGCCGCTCGGCCGTGGCCACCGGCATCTCCCCGGGGAGCGGCGCCTCGTCCACATCCGGCACCGCCACCTCGAAGGGGACCTGCAGGCGCGCCAGCAACTCGCGCCGGTAGGGCGATCCGGAGGCCAGCACGAGGCGTCGGGAAGCTTCGGTTTTCATGGCTAATTCTTTGACACAACTACGCAAAAAATATATCATGCGCGGCTTATGCTTGGGCAGGTTGTCATAGACGGCCTGGAGTTTGCGCGCAACGGCGGGGCTCTCAGCGGCACGCTGGAGCCGGGCAGCCTGGAACGCCTGCGGGACAGCCTCGCTTCCGACGAGGGGGCGGTCGAGTACACCATTCAGGGTGTGCAGAACCCGAGGGGCAGACCGATGCTTCGCCTCACGGTGACCGGCACGCTGCAGCTCCGGTGCCAGCGCTGCCTCGGACCGTTGCCCTACTCAGTGAATGTCACGAGTGAACTCCTGCTGCTGCGGGACGAATCGGAATTCGCTGACCTTGGGGACGAATTGGACGATACCGCGGACGGTATCGTGGCCCAGCCGAAGATGGACGTGGCGGCGATGGTGGAGGAGGAAATCATCCTCGGCCTTCCCTACGCGCCGCGACATCCGCAGGGCGAGTGCGCGGCGAACGGGGCGGCCGGCGAGGCCGCCGGGAAGGAGTCGCCGCTGGCGGCCCTGGCCAGGCTCAGGAAATGACGCATTACCGGAATCAAGGAGATCGACATGGCTGTTCAGCAGAACAAGAAGTCCCCGTCCCGGCGCAACATGCGCCGTTCCCACGACGGACTTTCCAACCCGCCCATCGCCCTGGAGCCCACCACTGGCGAGGTGCACCGCCGCCACCACGTGAGCCCCAGCGGCTTCTACCGCGGCAAGAAGGTCCTCAAGACCAAGGGCGAGTAAGGGAACCTCCGAATAAGTCCTACGTGAGCCGCGTTTTCACGAAAAATGCTCCAGATGCGAGGCGCGCGACGAAGGTCGTAGCACGACC
>DASTHR010000378.1:0-2133 GCA_035718105.1 Burkholderiales bacterium | reverse complement strand
ATCACCCTCACCATGTACGTCACCTACCTCGCCGCCAAGCGGGTGAAGAGCGCCTCCGAGTTCTATGCCGCGGGCCGCTCGGTCTCCGGCATCCAGAACGGCTGGGCGATCGCGGGTGACTACCTGTCCGCCGCCTCGTTCCTTGGCATCGCGGGCCTGATCTCCCTTTACGGCTACGACGGCTTCATGTACTCCGTGGGCTGGCTGGTGGCCTACATCACCGTGCTGCTGGTGATCGCCGAGCCCTGCCGCAACATCGGCAAGTACACCCTGGGCGACATCCTGGCCTTCCGCAACAACGCCAAGTCGGCCAAGACCGTGGCGGCCATCTCCACCATCACCGTGTCCATCTTCTACCTGACCGCCCAGATGGTGGGCGGCGGCGTGCTGGTGAAGACCCTGATCGGCATCGACTACGAGATCTCCGTTATCGCGGTCGGCATCCTGATGCTGGGCTACGTGCTGTTCGGCGGCATGGTCGCCACCACCTACGTGCAGATCATCAAGGCGGTGCTGCTGGTGACCGCCTCCATCCTGCTGGTGGTGTTCACCTGGGCGCCCTACGGTTTCTCGCTGCCGGCCTTCCTGCAGGGTGCGGTGGACTCCGTCAACATCCAGGGCCAGGTCACCAAGCTGATCGGCGACGCGGCCAAGAACATGAGCCCGCAGGAGCTGGGCCAGCGCTTCCTCGAGCCCGGCCTGTTCCTGAAGAACCCGATCGACCAGATCTCCCTGGGCATGGCGCTCGTGCTGGGCACCGCCGGCATGCCGCACATCCTGATGCGCTTCTTCACCGTGCCCACCGCCAAGGACGCCCGCGTGTCCGTGATCTGGGCCATGGCCATCATCGGCGGCTTCTACGTCCTGACCCTGTTCCTGGGCCTGGGCTCCGCGATCAACGTCGGCCAGGCGCAGATCACCGCCATCGACAAGGGCGGCAACATGGCCGGCCCGCTGCTGGCCCAGTTCCTGGGCGGCGGCGCCGACAGCCTGCTGGGCAACCTGTTCCTCGCCTTCGTCGCGGCGGTGGCCTTCGCCACCATCGTGGCGGTGGTGGCCGGCCTGGTGCTCGCTTCCGCCTCCGCCATGTCCCACGACATCTGGGTGGGCGTGATCAAGGGCGAGCACGCCACGCAGGAAGAGGAAGTGCGCGCCGCGCGCATCTGCTCCATCATCGTCGGCATCCTGGCCATCACCATCGGCATCCTGGCCAAGGGCCAGAACGTGGCGCACCTGGTGGCGCTGGCGTTCGCCGTGGCGGCGTCCTCCAACCTGCCCACCGTGCTGCTCACCCTGTACTGGAAGAAGTGCAACACCGGCGGCGTGGTGGCGGGCATGATCATCGGCGCGTTCTCCGCCATCGCCCTGGTGATGGTGTCGCCCAACATGACCTATCCCCTGCAGGTGAAGGCCGCGCAGGAAAAGGCCATCAAGGCCGCCGACGAGAAGCTGGTGAAGCTCAACGCCGACCTCGCCGCCGCTGCCGATCCGGCGGCGCAGCAGAAGCTCAAGGACGGCATCGCCGCGGCCGAGAAGGCCAAGGCCGGCGCGCAGGACGCGATCGCCAAGCTGGGCGGCGCCACCACCAGCATGGTGGGCCTGGAGAAGCCGCTGTTCGAGCTCAAGAACCCCGGCCTGATCTCCATCCCGCTGGGCTTCCTGGCCGTGATCCTCGGCTCCCTGTTCTACCGGGACAAGCGCGCCGAGGAAATGTGGGACGAACTCTACGTGCGCCAGAACACCGGCATCCACGCCGAGGGCGCGACCGCCCACTGAGCGGTCCCGCAGCAGTCGTTTCCGGAAAACCCCCGGCCGCGAGGCCGGGGGTTTTTCTTTGTGGCGCCGCCCTCTCTCCTGTGGATCCGGCTTCAGCCGGACGGCGCCCTCTTCTGTGGGTCCGGCTTTAGCCGGACGGGGCTGTCACATGTCCGCACGAATGCGGACCCACAACCCCTTCGCGCTCTGTGGGTCCGGCTTCAGCCGGACCGGACCGCCGCTTGTCCGCATGAATGCGGCCCCCAAACCCCAGCGCCCTGCTGTGGGTCCGGCTTTAGCCGGACGATTCATCCCCGCTTGTCGAACACTCCCCATCCCGGTCCCGCTACAATCGCCCGGGATGATCAATCGCGCGCC
>DASTHR010000377.1:0-3247 GCA_035718105.1 Burkholderiales bacterium | reverse complement strand
CTGAGCAGCCACCGCCGCGGCGTCGAAGAGGGGATGATCGTACTCGTAGTCGCCCACGATGGTCCCCGGCGCCGGCTCCCGGTAGGGGTTGAGGGTGACCAGCACCGGCTGCGTGAACGGCAGCGGCTGAAGCCGGTTGATGAGATAGCTCACGCTCACGGGGGCGCCGGCGTCGCCGCGGGGGCCGGCGTGGTAGTTCCAGGCCGACCAGGCATCCCGGTTCCGGGGCAGGAAGGAGGCGTCGGTGTGCAGCAGCGCCCGGTTCTTCTGGAATCGGAAGGCGCCCAGGACGGCACGCTCCTCGGCATCGGCGTCGCCCAACAGGCGCAGCGCCTGGTCGGCATGACAGGCGAGCACCACGCGGTCGTAGCGTTCGGTGCGACCGCCATCGAGGAGGATTTCGGCTCCGAAATCACCCCGCAGCACGCGTTCCACCCGCAACCCGGTGCGCACGTCGGCAACATCCGCCGCCAGGCGCCGCACGTACTCCCGCGCCCCGCCATTCACCGTGCGCCACTGCGGCCGGCCGTTGACCGCCAGCAGGCCGTGGTTGAAGCAGAAGCGCAGGAAGGTTTCCGCCGGAAACTCCAGCATCTCGCTGGTGGGGCAGGACCAGATGGCCCCGCCCATGGGCAGCAGATACCAGTCGGTGAAGGCGGGGCCGTAGCCCCCGCGCTCGAGGAACTCGCCCAGGGTGCCGCGAACCGGGCTGGCAGCCCGCGCCAGCGCCGTGGTCTCCCGGTTGAAGCGCATGATGTCCTTCAGCATGCGCCAGAACTCCGGGCTCACCAGATTGCGCTTCTGGGCGAACACGGTGGCGAGGCTGGAGCCCGCCCACTCGAGCCCGGTCTCCTCCAGCCGCACGCTGAAGGACATGTCGCTCGCCGTCCACGCCACCCCGATTTCGCGGAACAGCGCGTTCAGGTTTGGATAGGTGCGATCGTTGAAGACCAGAAAGCCCGTGTCGACCGGCGCGCTGATCCCGCCCAAGGCGACGTCCACGGTATGGCTGTGGCCGCCGAGGTAATCATTGGCCTCCAGAAGGGACACCCGGTGCTCCCGGGACAGCAGCCAGGCGGCAGATAGCCCCGAAATGCCTGAACCGATGACGGCGACGCGCAAACCCGTCCTCATCCCCGCCCCCCCTTCGGCTCGGACCGGGGCTGTTCCGCCTGACGCACGCAGGGCTCGCCGGATGTGTTTCCGACCGTTGCAGCCGCCTGGGCGCTGATCCGGGTGGCCTCGTCGTGCAGCCGCAGGTACTGGGCGATATCCCGCCCGGCAACCGGGGCATCCGCCGCCCGCGCCATCCCATAATTCAGGGCGGCGGCGATGACCAGCACGCTCCAGACGGCAACCAGGGGTTTTCGGGCAACGCTGTTCATGGGATGAGCTCCTGTGTGGGCAGTTATGCTTCCTGTCAACCGTTTGTCCTAGTCAAATCCTGCGTACTGCTGTAAATTAACCGTATTGCTTGCGGATGTCAAGCTTTTGACTAGGACAAACACATGGTAGAAGTGTTCAACGAGGAGACCGGGTTCGGCATCAGCGCGGTAGAACGTGATACCGGATTGAGTAAGGACACACTCCGCATGTGGGAGCGCCGCTATGGCTTTCCCCTGCCCGGCCGCGATCGGTTCGGGGAACGGCTTTACCGCGCCGATGATGTGGAGAAACTACGGCTTCTGAAGCGATTGCTGGATCGCGGGCACCGCCCCGGCCGGCTGATGTCCATGTCAGTAGAGGAGCTCGCGGCTCTCGCGGCCACGGCGGTGGACACGGGAGACGCGCAGGACCGGGCGCCGGAGTTCGCCAGGTTTCTCGCGCTGCTCAAGGCGCATGACGCGCAGGAATTGCGCAGCTCCCTGTCCCAGGCGCTGGCGCGGCAGGGTCTGCAGCGCTTCGTTCAGGAAACGGTTGCCCCCCTCAACGCGGCCATCGGCGAGGCGTGGGAGCGGGGGGAAGTCGAGGTGCATGAGGAGCATCTGTACACGGAGCAGATGCAGCGCATCCTGCGCAGCGCCATCCTGAATCTCCCATTGCTGAGACCCGAATCCAGGATCCTGCTCACCACCCTGCCGGGGGAACAGCACGGGCTGGGGCTGCTGATGGCGGAAGCCGTGCTCGGGGTCGAGGGCGCCGAATGCATCGGTCTCGGCGTACAGATGCCGGTTCCCGAAATAGCCAAGGCCGCCCGTCTGCACGGCGCGCACGCGGTTGCCCTTTCCTTCAGCATCGCGTTTGCTTCGGCGGGCGTCGCGGCGGGCCTGCAGAACCTGCGCGCCCTTCTGCCCCCCGGGGTCGCACTCTGGGCGGGCGGCCGCGGGGTGGTCCACGTGCGCCGCTCCCTGCCGGGCGTCGAACTGCTCGCCGACCTGCCCGCGCTGATCGACCATTACAAGACCTGGACCGCGTCCCGCGCGCAATGAAGCTTGCGCGCGCCGGTTGGGGTAAGCTTGCGACGCAATGTATCCCGCACCCGAATTCGAGCGGAAGATCTGCCGGCCCGAGGACCTGACGGCGCGGCTGGCGGCGCTACCGCGCCCGCTTGTGTTCACCAACGGCTGCTTCGATCTGCTGCACCGGGGTCACGTCACCTACCTTGCCCAGGCGCGGGCGCTGGGTGCCAGCCTGCTGGTGGGCGCGAACAGCGACGCCTCGGTGCGCCGGCTCGGCAAAGGCGAGGACCGGCCGGTGAACAGGCTCGCCGAGCGCATGGCGGTGCTGGCCGCGCTGGAGTCGGTGTCGCTGGTCACCTGGTTCGACGAGGACACCCCCCTCGAACTGATCCTGCGCGCCAGACCGCAGGTGCTGGTAAAGGGCGGGGACTGGCCGGCGGACAAGATCGTGGGCGCGCGGGAGGTCATGGGCTGGGGCGGCGCGGTGCATTCCATCCCCTTTCTCCACGCCCTGTCCACCACCGCGCTCCTGGGCCGCCTGCGCGGCGGTTCGGCTAGCTGACGCCCTGCAGGTCCCGCACCACCAGCTTCACCCGCGGTCCTTCGCTGCTGTCCTCGATCCGGAAGCCGAGCCTGCGCATCAGCGCCAGCATCGGCGCGTTGCCCGCCAGAACATAGCCATACATCGCTCGGTAGCCCATGGCTTCGGCCACCCGCATGAGCTTGCGCATGAGCCGGCGGCCGAGCCCCAGACCTTGCCAGTCATCCACCAGCGTCACCGCGAACTCGCAGCAATCGTGGTCCGGGTCTCCGGCGAAACGGGCGCCGCCCGCGATGATCTCGCCCGC
>DASTHR010000376.1:0-4494 GCA_035718105.1 Burkholderiales bacterium | reverse complement strand
GCCGCCAGCAGGTTGCCCTCCACCCGGTCCGCCAGGAACTGCAGCGTGTCGGCGTCGGCCTTGTGGCCCTGCATGGCCAGCCGCGCGGCAATCCAGGAGGGAAGCTCGGCGCGGCCCACCGGGTTCGCCGCCACCGCCACGCCGGCGGCCTCCAGAGCGGCGAACCAGGCGCTCTGCTGCTGGGCGCGATCCAGCTTGGGCAGTATCACCAGCGTCAGCGTGTCCGGCGGCAGGCGCTCGCAATAGGCCTGGATCGCCTGCGCGCCCTCCACGCCGGGCTTGCCGCCGGGAATGCGCAACTCCAGGATGCGGCGGTCTCCGAAAAGCGAGAGGCTGGAGCCGCTGGCGGCGAGCCGCCCCCAGTCGAAGCCGGCCTCGGCCTGCAGCACCTCGAGCACCGCGTAGCCGGCGCGCCTCGCCTCGGCGCGGATGCGGTCCGCCGCCTCCAGCACCAGCAGCGGCTCGTCGCCGTGGATGGCGTAGAGCGGCTTCAGGCCGCGGGCGAGATGTGGGGCGAGTTGTTCGGAGTCGAGGCGCATCGGGATATTCGTCAGCGACGGAGCGAATGCGGGCATTCTACCGGAGGCGGACCGGGCCGACGCGCTGGAGGGTCCGGGGCGCCTGCGGTATCCTGAGGGCGCCGCGAATTGATGCCCCCCGGCGGCCCGGCATTTCCGGAGATCCACCCGATGCAGATCCACAACGATACGCTCGAGCGGCTGCGCCACAACCACGATTTCGCGATCGACCACGAGCAGGCCGAGAAGAGCACCACCCGGGTCATGGTCCTCACCGCGATCATGATGGCGGTTGAGATCGTGGCCGGCGCGGCCTACGGCTCCATGGCGCTGCTGGCGGATGGCTGGCACATGGCGACGCATGTGGCGGCGTTCGGCATCGCGCTGTTCGCCTACCGCTATGCCCGCAGCCATGCCGACAACCCCCGCTTCACCTTCGGCACCGGCAAGGTGAGCGTGCTCGGCGGCTTCGCAAGCGCGGTGGCGCTGGCGGTGGTGGCGCTGGTGATGGCGCTGGAATCGGTGATGCGCATGCTCGAGCCCCAGGCGATCCACTTCAACCAGGCCATCGGCGTGGCGGTGGCGGGCCTGGCGGTGAACCTCGCCAGCGGCTGGATGCTGCGCGACGGGCGCCATCACCACCACCACGACGACCATGGGCATCACCTTCACCATCACCACGACCACAACCTGCGCGCGGCCTACCTGCACGTGCTGGCTGACGCCCTGACCTCGGTGTTCGCCATCGTGGCGCTGATGGCGGGCAAGTACTTCGGCTGGGTCTGGCTGGATCCGGTGATGGGGCTGGTGGGGGCGGCGGTGATCACCCGCTGGTCCTGGGGGCTGATGCGCGAGACCAGCCGCATCCTGCTGGACGGCGGCGCCGATTCCCGCACCCGGGAGGCGATCCGCTCCGCCATCGAGCGGAACTGCGACGACCGGGTCGCGGACCTGCATGTCTGGTTCGTGGGGCCGGAGCATCTTTCTGCGGCGGTGTCGGTGGTGACCCACCATCCCGCGCCGCCGGAGCATTACAAGGGACTGCTGCGCGACATTCCCGGCCTGTCCCATGTGCTGGTGGAGGTGCATCCCTGTGTGGACGAAGCCTGCCTGCGGGCCCCGGACTGAGGGAGGCGGCATCATGGAAAAGGTCCGCCTCTCCAAGCTGATGTCCGAGCGGGGGCTGTGCTCGCGCCGCGAGGCGGACGGCTACATCGAGCGCGGCTGGGTGTTCGTGGACGGCGAACGCATCACCGAGCTCGGCACCAAGGTCTTTCCGGGCCAGAAGATCACCCTGGACCGCCAGGCCGAGGCGAATCAGTCCTCGCGGGTCACCATCCTGCTGCACAAACCCGTGGGCTATGTCTCCGGCCAGGCGGAGGAGGGCTACCGGCCCGCCGTGACCCTGGTCTCGGCGGCGACGCGTTGGCCGGGCGACCGCTCGCCGCTGCGCTTCACGCCGGCGCAGCTCCGCGGGCTCGCGCCCGCCGGACGGCTGGACATCGATTCCACGGGGTTGCTGGTGCTGACCCAGGACGGCCGGATCGCGAAGCGGCTGATCGGCCAGGACTCGGAGATCGAGAAGGAGTACCTGGTGCGGGTGGAAGGCCGGCTATCGGCGCAGGGGCTGCGTCTGCTCAACCACGGCCTGAGCCTCGACGGCGACGCGCTCAAGCCGGCGCAGGTGCGCTGGCAGAACCGGGACCAGCTCCGTTTTGTGCTGAAGGAAGGGAAGAAGCGCCAGATCCGGCGCATGTGCGAGCTGGTCGGGCTGCGGGTGACGGGCCTCAAGCGCGTGCGCATCGGCCGGGTGAAATTGGGAGAACTGCCACCGGGGCAGTGGCGCTACCTGGGCGAGGAGGAGGGGTTCTAGCGGGACATGCGTGGGTCCGCCTTCAGGCGGACATGGGGCGGGGTTGTCCGGCTGAAGCCGGACCCACGGAAGCCGGACCCACGGAAGCCGGACCCACGGAAGCCGGACCCGCGGAAGCCGCAGCTGCGGGCGCGGGGCAAGGGCATTTGGGACGGGGCTAAAGCCTTGCCGCCTGCAGCCGGCGCAGCATCTGCTGCACCGCATCCGCCTGCATGTCGCGGTAGAGCAGGGCCTCTTCCTTGTCCTTGGCCAGGATCTGGGAGCTGTTGAAGGAAAAGTCGCGCACCACCACGATTTCGCTTAGGGGGATCAGTTCCCGCTGGTCGCGGCCCTGCAGCCTGAAGTTGATCCGCAGCCGCAGCAGGAATTCCGCCACGGTGCCGGCGCTGGTCAGCGTCAGGATCTGCTTTTCCTGGTTTACCGCGACGATGTGGAGAATGGCCTGGGCATCCTCGGGGCGCTCCACCACCCGCGTCTTCCCGCCCCCCGCGATCTGCCGCGACAGGTCGACGGCGAACGGCGTTTCGCCGCCAGCGGCGAAATACACGGAATCAAAGGGCAGCGCCACGTCGCCGCGAAGCCGGAAGCCGCAGCCCGCGAGCAGGGCACCGCCCGCCGCCACCAGGAGGCGGCGCCGGCCGGTGAAGGGCGAGGGGTGAAGGGTGAAGGGTTTCGGTTCGGGCATGGTCACACCACGATGTTGACCAATCGCCCGGGCACCACCACCACTTTCTTCGCAGGCCGGTCCTCCATCTGCTTGCGCGCGACCTCGGAGGCAACCGCGAGGCGCTCGATCTCGTCCTTCGTCGCCCCGGCGGGGACGCGGACATGTCCGCGCAGCTTGCCGTTGACCTGAAGCACCAGTTCGATCTCGTCCCGGGACAGCGCGTCCTCGAGCGGCTCGGGCCAGGACGCGGCGAGGATGTCCTCGCCATAGCCAAGATCGCGCCAGAGGGCGTGGCAGATATGCGGGGTGACCGGCGAGAGCAGCCGCAGCAGGATGGACAGTCCCTCGGCCACCAGCTGGGCGTGCACCGAAGGTTCGTCCGCGGGCGCCTTCTCCAGGGCATTGAGGATCTTCATGCAGGCCGATACCACGGTGTTGAACTGGAAGCGGGCGAAGTCGTAGTTGGCCTGGCGCAGGTTGAGATGCACCTCGCGCCGGGCGTCCTTCTGGGCGGTGCTCGCCCGTCCCCAGTCCACGCGGTCGGCAATTCCGGCGAGCTGCGCTTCCAGCGCCAGTTTCACGGCCCGTTCCTGCTGTGCCGCGAAGCCCCACAGGCGGCGCAGGAAGCGGTAGGCGCCGTCGACGCCGGAATCCGACCACTCCAGGGTCTGCTCCGGGGGGCTCGCGAACATCATGAACAGGCGCGCGGTGTCCGCGCCGTACTCCTCGATCAGGGCCTGGGGGTCCACGCCGTTGCGCTTGGACTTGGACATGGTGCCCACGCCCTCGTAGTCCACCGGCTGGCCGTCGGCGCGGGAGGTCGCTCCGGTCACGCGCCCGCTGGCGTCGAGGGTGAGCTCCACCTCCTCGGGGGCGAAGTAGCCGAGTCCGCCTTTCTCGTTGCGGCGGGAGAAGATGTGGTTGAGCACCATGCCCTGGGTGAGCAGGCGCGCGAAGGGCTCGTCATAGCGCACCAGCCCTAGGTCGCGCATCACCTTGGTCCAGAAGCGCGAGTAGAGCAGGTGCAGGATGGCGTGCTCGATGCCGCCGATATACTGGTCCACCGGCATCCAGTAGCCGACGCGCTTGTCCACCATGGCGTTTGAGTTGTCAGGGCAGCAGTAGCGCGCGTAATACCAGGACGAGTCCACGAAGGTGTCCATGGTGTCGGTTTCGCGCCGTGCCGGCTTGCCGCAGCGGGGGCAGGCGCAGTCCAGGAAGTCGCGGCGCCGGTTGAGGGGATTGCCGGTGCCGTCGGGCACGCAGTCCTCGGGCAGCACCACCGGCAGGTCCGCGTCCGGCACCGGGACGTCGCCGCAGGCCTGGCAGTGGATGATGGGGATGGGGCAGCCCCAGTAGCGCTGGCGGGAGATGCCCCAGTCCCGCAGCCGCCACTGCACCTGCCTGTCCCCGAGGCCCCGCGCCTTGAGGTCGGC
>DASTHR010000375.1:0-2197 GCA_035718105.1 Burkholderiales bacterium | reverse complement strand
TTCTACGTAAGCCCCGCCAAGACGTCCCAGCGCACCTGGCTCTATTGCGGCCGGGTGGACGCCTCTCGCGCAGGGGGCGTCCACGGCCTCGCGCACGAAGGCGAGGACATCCGTGTGGTGTGCCTGTCCGCCGAGGATGCTCTCGCGCTGGTGGGCCAGGGAAGGGCCGATTCCGCCTGGCCCCTGATTGCGTTGTTGTGGTTCGCGCGCGAGCGCGAGGCGCTTCGCGGGCGCTGGATTGCCGGACCCTGAGGCGCTGCCCGACTGCGCTTTCCCGTCTCGGTTACATGGGCTATTCTGCCCGCTGCCGCTTGTCGGGTTTGAGGATGGCGGGATGCGGCGGCCGGATGCGACAGCGTCTGCCTGCAAAATCAACTTGAAAACACGAAGGAGATATCGTTCATGAAATCCCTGACCATTGCGGTGTTCTTCGCCGGCGTGATTCTCGCTGCGGCATCTGGCAGCCTGCTGGCCGCCGGCAAGCTCGACATCGGAAAGATGGAGTACGAGGACAACTGCGCGGCCTGCCACGGCTTTAAGGGCAAGGGCGATGGCGTGATCGCTCCCGAGCTCAAGACCGCGGTTCCGGACCTCACCACCCTCGCGAAGAAAAACAACGGCGTCTTCCCCGCGGCCCGCGTCTATGAAGTCATTGACGGCCGGCAGGAGATCAAGGCCCACGGCTGGCGGGACATGCCTGTCTGGGGCAACGAGTACCTGGTCAAAGGCGCCGGGACCCTGGATGACTATCCCTACGACCGGGAAGCCTTCGTCCGCGGCCGCATTCTGGCGCTCATCGACTACCTCTACCGCCTGCAGGCCAAGTAATTACGCGCACCGGGCGGACGACCGATCCGCCCCGGCATTGCCGCAGCCGGTCTCTCAGGGCCGGCTCCCCGGGTGCTCCGGAATTCGATTTTCCGCTTCCCGGCCTCGGCAGGGGGTTACAGTAGGGGCGCCATGTTGCGGCGTTCCCGCGTTTTCGGAATTCTGCTTGCCGCGGCCGTTGCCGCAGGTGCCTGTGGCGGTGCCGCGGGCGCCAGCGCCCCCCTTCTATCCAGCATCAGCATCCAGCGCCAGGGCGAAGTCTTCCTGGTGGATGCAGTGCTGATCGCCCCGGTGAGCCGCCGCGAGGCGTGGGCGGTCCTTACCGACTTCGACCACATGAGCGCCTTCGTGCCCGGCGTGAACGAGAGCCGGGTGCTGCGCAGGGCCGGGAACCGGCTGACGGTGCTGCAGAAGGGAGTCGTCCGCCTCGGGTTTCTCGGCTTCGACTTCGAGTCCCTGCGCGACGTCGAACTGGAGCCGGAAGAGGTCGTCCGCTCGCGCAACATTGGCGGCAACCTGCGCCGGCTCGATTCCCTCACCCGCTTCCACCCGTCGGCCGGCGGCGCCCTCATCAGCTACCGCGTGGAGATCATCCCGGACTTCTGGATGCCGGGCTTCATCGCCGAGTACGTGATCCGGAGCGAGATCCAGGACCAGTTCGACGCGGTGGTGAAGGAGATGCTGCGCCGCCGCGCGGAACGCTGACGCCAGCCCCCGCGCGGCCATCTGCCCGGCCCCGTGGCGCGTATGGTGCGGGGTCATGCCATACTTCCATTTTTCCCGGAATGCGGAGACCCTCTCGATGACGGCGCTAGTGATCGGTCTGCTGATTTTCCTTGGCACGCACTCGGTGCGCATCTTTGCCGAGGACTGGCGCGGGCGGCAGATTGCGCGGCTGGGGCTGCAGCCATGGAAAGGGATTTATTCGCTGGTTTCCCTCGCCGGTTTCGCCCTCATCGTGTGGGGCTACGGCCTGGCCCGCGCCGAGCCGGTGCCGCTTTGGGATCCACCCCTGTGGACCCGCCATCTGGCGGCGCTGCTCACCCTGCCCGCTTTCGTGCTGCTGGCGGCCGCCTATCTGCCGGACACGCGGATCAAGGCCGCGGTATGCCATCCCATGGTGCTGGGGGTCAAGATCTGGGCGGTGGCGCACCTGATCGCCAACGGCACCCTGGCCGACGCCCTGCTGTTCGGGTCCTTCCTGGCCTGGGCGGCGCTGGATTTCCAGGCGGCGCGCGCCCGGGACCGGGCGGCGGGGAGGCGTCTCGCCCCCGGACCTTTCTCCCGTGACATCGTCGCCGTGGCCGTTGGCGTCGCGGCGTGGGCCGCGTTCTCGTTCTGGCTGCACGCCTTGCTGATCGGCGTGCGG